>DATAKU010000011.1:0-14320 GCA_036261425.1 Candidatus Limnocylindria bacterium
GCCTTCGAGGGCGCCGGCGACGACACGCCGGAGCGCGCCATCCGCGGCTCGAGTGAGGAGGTCGCCGACGCGCTGGCCGGCTACGCCGAGCTCGGCATCCGCCATCTCATCGCCCACGTCTTCCCGCGAACGCCGGATGCCGTGGCACGGCTGGGAGAGGCCGCCGTGCTGGCGCGGCAGCGCGCCGGTCTGGCGATGGCTGGCTAGGAGGTTACCGCGCCGTCGCCTTCCGTCCCGGCCACGACATACACGCGATGCCGCGTCCGCACGCCCCTGAGCCGGTGCGCCCCGCGCGCTTCGAACGTCAGCTCCGGGGCCGACCGCTGGGCCGGCTGGTCGCCGCAGGACGTGGACGCGCGACGCGAGGCGCGAGGCGTGGCGCCGTCGCACAGGCGTGCTACTCCGGCCGCGCCCCGAGCAGCACGTGGCGGATGGGTCGTCGGGCCCGGCGCACCCGGGCGAGGTTCGCGCCGACCACCCGCTGCCCGCAGGTGGCGCATACCGACCAGCGGCCATCACGCCGCAGCTCGACCCGGTGCTCCGGCACCAGCACGCGCCACCGCCGACGGGCTCGCGCCCCCAGGCGCGCCCGATGCGCGGCCCGGGCCTCGACCGCTCCCGGCACGCCAAGCGCGACCGCGTGGGCCAGCGAGCTGGCATAGCGGGCCGACTCGAGGCGGAGGGCATCGGCCTCAGGGATCCCGTGGCGCCGGTAGAGCGCGAACGCGGCCCGGTAGAAGGCGCGCCCGTGATGGACGGATCGGCCACCGCGTGGGCGGGCCGGCGCTGGCGTGAGCCAGTGCGCCAGCTCGTGCAGGAGAGTGAGACGCTGGTCGAGCAGATCGGTGCCGGCACGAACGGCGATCATCCCGGCCTGCCGCCGAGCCACGCCGGTCGAGTGCTCGGCCGCGCGCCGGCGCCAGGAGAGCCGCGGCGATGCCACGCCGGCATCGGCGCAGACCTCGGCGACCAGGGCTTGGGCCCAGGCCGGCGCGCTCACCGACGCTCCCGGAGCAGCCGGCCCACCTCGACGAGCCAGGCGTCCAGCCCCGGATCGGTGTAGCGGGCGTCGTCGTAGGTGAAGGCGGTCATGTCTGCGCCGTGCTCGGCGACGTAGGCTGCCGGGCTGACGGTCCGGTACGGGAAGGCGCGCGACGCGAGCGCCTCGCGGTCGGGGTCGGCCGGCGGCCGGTCCTGGACGCGAGGGCGGGCCGCGTCGTGGCGCGCGCGCCATCGGTCGGTCAGCTGGCTCAGGCGTTCGCGTCGGGTCACGGCGCCAAGCGTAGCGCCGCGCGCCTGATCCGAGTCATTCGTAACCGTTCGCGTCCTCGTTGGCTCACGGTGTGCGAGCCACCGTCGGGGGATATCACCAGCGACATGTTCGCTGACGCACGCCGAAGTGCAGGCGAGAACGGGCCCCGGACGCCACGAACTACGGCACCGCCGGCTTGGCCGCCTCCCCGGACTCGTACAGCCCCAGCCGCGCCACGATCCGCTGAATCCAGCGCGGCGCCCACCAGTTCACCGATCCCATGACCCGCATGAAGGCCGGCACCAGGATGCCGCGCACGATGGTCGCGTCGATGAGCACGGCCAGCGCCATGGTGAAGCCCAGGGCCTTGAGGAACACGATGCTGGACAGGCTGAAGGCGAGGAAGACGCCGACCATGATCAGGGCCGCGCCGGTGATGATGCCGCCGGTCATGCCGATCCCCTCGGCCACCGCACGCGTGTTCTCCCCGTGGGTCAGGTACCGCTCGCGGATGCGCGACAGGAGCAGCACCTCGTAGTCCATCGAGAGGCCGAACAGGATGGCGAACATGATGATCGGCAGCCAGGCCGCGGTCGTCCCCGATGCGTCGAAGCGGAGCACCTCCGACAGGTGGCCCTGCTGGAAGATCCAGACGAGCGCGCCCAGCGAGGCGGAAATGCTGACGAGGCTCATGAGCACCGCCTTCACCGGCAGGAAGACCGATCCGAAGGTGAGGAACAGCACGGCGCCGGTCACCGCGACCACGATCAAGACGGCGATCGGCACCGCGGCGTAGAAGCTGTCGATGAAGTCGAGCGACCGTGACGGCAGCCCTGCGGTGAGCGCCTCGGTGCCGGCCGGAGTCTCGGTGTCGCGCACCGCGTCGACCACGCCGCGACCGGCGTCCGAGTCCGGCAACGCCGAGCTCGCCACCGTCAGCTCCAGCGTGTCCTCCACCATGAGATCGTCCAGGTAGGCGTCGAGGGCCTCCCGGGCCTCCGGCGGACGCTCGTCGGGCGGCAGCGACAGGAGCATCGCGTACTGATCGGCCGGCATGCCCGGCGGCGGGTCGAGGACGCTCTCGACGCTGGTGACGCGGTCGATGGCCGTGAGCTCGTCCACGTACGCGGCGAGCTCCTCCTGCTGCTCGGTCGACAGTCCGTCCTCGCCGGGCGCCGCCTCCTCGTAGCGGAGGGCCACCGCGATCGGATCCGACTCCATCCCGGGGAACTCCTCGATCACGGTGAAGAACCCCTGGCGAGCCGGCGTGTTCGGCAGGTCCTCCAGGTTCCCGCCGGTGCCCAGCTCGATCGACAGGAATGGCGAGCCCGCGAAGAGCATGAGCGCCAGGACCGGCAGACCGATCAGCAGCGGCCGCCGCATGACGCGATCGGCGATCCGCGACCAGAGCCCATGGCCTCGGCGGTGAACGGCCTCCGGGTCCTCGTCGACCAGGCGAAGGGCGCGGGGCAGCGGGACCGGCAGCCGGTTCACGCGCGCCCCGAGCATGGCGAGCAGGGCGGGCAGCACCGTGAGCCCGAACAGGAGCGTGGCGAGCACCGTGATCAGGCCGCCGAGGCCCATGCTGCGCAGCGCGTCCGCCTCGAAGACCATGAGCGACGACAGGCCGATGGCGACCGCCACCCCGGACACGGCGACCGCCTTGCCGACGCTGCCCATCATCCGCTCGATGCTGATCTCGACCGAGTGGTGCCGCAGCTCCTCCCGGAAGCGGCTGACCATGAAGAGCGAGTAGTCGATCGCCAGCGCCAGGCCGATCATGCTGGCCAGGTTGTTGACGAACACGCTCACGTCGGTGATGCCGGCCACGATGCTGACGATCGCGAACGTCGCCGGCAGCGCGAGGCCGGCGATCAGCAGCGGCAACACCGATCCCACCAGCGTGCCGAACACCGCCAGGAGGATGAGGAGCGCGATCGGCAGGCTGATGAGCTCGCTGCGGATCAGGTCGCTCTCCAGGCGCTGGGTGAACTCGTGATAGATCTGCGGGACGCCGGTGATCTCGATCTCGACGCCTTCGGGCGCCTCGATCTGGTCGGTCAGGTCGGCGATCTCCTCGACGGCCTCCTCCTCGTTCGCGGTCAGCGTCACGATGGCGATGGTCTTGGACCCGTCGCGGCTGAGGAGCTGGTCCGCGGGCTGCGCGCCATAGGTGATGATCTCGTCGACCAGCGGGTCGTCGGCGATCGGCTCCAGCGAGTCGGCAACCCCCTCCTGGAAGTCGGCGTCGGCCGCGTCGCCGTCGGGGTCCTCGTACACGACCAGCACGGTGCTCGCCGCCTCCCCGAACCGATCGGACAGCAGCTCGGCCGCGGCGCGCTCCTCCGAGCCCTCGATGAACCATCCGCCCTGGATGAGGCGGCCACCGGCCATGTTGCTCCAGGCCACCAGGCCGATGACGATGGCAAGGCCGACGGCCGGAATGACCTTGCGGAATCGGTACACGAAGCGGCCGATGGCGGCGAAGACGCCGGTCGGATGCGGGTCGAGCTCGGGCGGTACCACTCCTGCGGTCGGCGCGTCCTCGGTGGCGACCATGGCGGCCGGCGGAGCGGCGGGCACGGGCGGCGCCATCGGCATCGGCTCAGATGCGAAGGGAGGCGGAGGCGGCGCGGTCTCGGCAGCGGCCTCGCGGCCCATTCGGCGCCATACGGCCAGCGCGGCACCGGCCGCGGTCAGGAGTCCCAGGATCGCCAGCCCCAGGGCCAGCAGCTTGCTACGCATGATCGTCACGACCTCGGGCGCGCTCGAAACGCGGGGCGGGCGGTCCAGAGCGTACCGCACCCTCGGATGGTCTGCCGACGCGACTATGATCGCCGCGTGACGAAGCAGGCCCGCCGCTCGTGACCGTCCTCGCGCCGACCGGCTGGTGGCGCGGCCTCGGGGACCTGACGCGCTCGGGCAGCCCGGTCCAGGCCCTGGCCTGGGCCTTCTACGACTTCGCGAACACGATCTTCAGCTTCGCCATCGTCAGCTTCGCCATGAGCCTGTGGACCATCCGGTTCCTGGGCGAGGGTCCCGGCACCTTCTGGTTCACGACCGCGCTCAGCATCTCGGTCCTGCTCAACGCGGCCGTCTCGCCGGTCCTGGGTGCCGTGAGTGATCGGGTCGGGCGGCGCAAGCCCTTCCTGGCGTTCTTCACGGTCGCCTGCATCGTCGGCACGGCGGTCATCGGCCTGGTCGACATCCGCCTGGGCCTGGTGGCGTTCGCCCTCGCGAACTTCGCCTACCAGGCGGCGCTCATCTACTACGACGCCCTGCTGCCCGACGTGGCCGGCCCGCGGACCCGCGGGCGCCTGTCGGGGATCGGCGTCGGCCTGGGCTACTGCGGCACGCTGCTGGTCGGGGCGCTGCTGCTGCTCGGCATCACCATTGAGGACGGCGAGTCGACCTCGGGCACGTTCGTGCTGGTGGCCGTGCTGTTCCTCCTCTTCGCCGCGCCGATCTTCGTCTGGGTCGACGAGCGCAAGCGGGGCGGGGCGCCGTTCAGCGCCATCGACGCGGTCCGGTCGTGGCGGCAGCTGGGCGAGACGATCCGCCACGCACGCCAGGCTCCAGGACTGCTGCGCTTCATCATCGCCAGATTCTTCTACTCCGACCCGGTGAACACGACGAGCGCGGTGATGAGCGCCTTCGCGGTCCACGCCATCGGCTTCACCGAGGGGCAGGCGCTCCAGGTCCTGCTGGTCCTCACCGTGGTCGCGGTCCTCGCCTCCTTCGGCTGGGGCGTCCTGGCCGACCGATGGGGGCCGCGCCGCACGCTGTTCGCGGTCCTTGCCGCCTGGGCGGTTGCGCTCGCCATCCTCAGCGCGTTCCTGTCGACCATCCCGTTCCTCCTGGCCGGCGCACTGGCCGGGGCCGGCCTGGGCGGCGTGGGCGTGGTGGACCGGCTCATGCTGCTGCGGCTCACGCCGCCGGACCGGGTGGGTGAGATGTTCGGGCTCTACGGCCTGGTCGGGAAGTTCAGCGCCGTCGTGGGACCGGTCGTGTACGGCATCATCGTGTCGAGCCTGCTCGAGGGCCTCGACCGCGGCGCCTACCAGGTCGCCGTGGGATCGCTGCTCGTCCTGCTGCTCATCGGGATCTGGATCTTGCGTGGTGTCCCCGAGGGGGATCCGTCCAACGAGGAGGCGGCGGTGGAGGTGCTGGTGGAGGAGGGAACGGCATGACGCTGGTGGTGGCGCATCGCGGCTGGTCGGCCCGGGCGCCGGAAAACACGATGGAGGCGTTCCGGCTCGGCGTGGAGGCCGGGGCCGATGCGATCGAGCTCGACGTGCACCTCACCTCCGACGGACAGCTGGCCGTGATCCACGACGACACGCTCGACCGCACCACGGACCGATCCGGCTCGGTCGCCTCGCTCTCGATGGACGACATCCGGGCCGCCGATGCCGGCGCGACCTTCGCCGGACCGGCCGGGGATTTCCCGTACCGCGGCAAGGGCCACACGGTTCCCACGCTGCCCGAGGTGCTCGACTGGCTGCCGGACGATATCGGCCTGGTCGTCGAGATCAAGGCGGCGCCCGCGGCGGACGCGGTGGTCGAGGCGGTGCGGGGGCATGTCGTGCGGGACAGCGCCCGGCTGGCCGTCATCAGCTTCGACGAGGCGGCGATCGAGCGGGTTCGCGAGCTGGACCCCGACATCCGGACCGGCTACCTGCTCGTGCCGACGCAGCCCATCGAGCCGGCGCTGGTGTGGGCCACCGAGCACGGGCACGTCGGCGTCCTCCCCTGGGAGGGCGACCTCGGGATGGACCCCATCCCGCTGCTGGCGCAGGCCACCGCCTACGGGCGCAGGATCGGCTGCTACGTCGTCAACGACCCGGAGCGCATGCGTCACCTGGCCGCCTGCGGCCTGTGGGCGTTCGTCACCGATGTGCCCGACGTCGCGCGCGAGGCCCTCGGCCCGCGATCGACCACGGACGGGTCCCCGGCCGCGTCGATCGGGGGCTAGATCGAGCTCGTCACCCGCTGGGCGAGCTCGCCCAGCGCCATGCGCGCCCGCTCCGCGTCATCCACGGCGAAGGTCACCGTGATCCGCAGCCCGGCGAGCCCGGTGGGGATGATGGCCTCGATGTTCACGCCGTGCTCCGCCAGTCGCCGCGCCGCCTCGCCCAACCTGCCCGGACGGTCGTCCAGGCCCGCCGCGATCACGTCGCACTCGCGGTAGTCCGCCTCCATGCGCGTCAGCAGCTCGCGCATGCCCGAGTCCCGGTTCGTGATGAAGGCCACGGCACCGCCCGCGTGCCGCGACGCGCCCGACAGCCCGCTGATGTTGATGCCCTCGGCACCGACGGCCTCGCACAGCTCGGCGAGGCTCCCGGGCCGGTTCTCCAGCTCGACGATGAATGCCCGCATCCACAACCTCCGTGCGCGCCAGTCTAGCGCCGCGGTCGAGCCGCAGTCTCAGCGACGGCGGCCGCCCAGCACCCCCAGGACGCTGCGCAGGATCGTGTTGAACGTGCCCGAGCGCACGAAGCGCGCGCCCTCCTGTGCCCAGTCGATCCCCCGCTCGGGGGCGCGGGTCGAGCGCATCCGGCCCTTGCCCTCCTCGGGCGCCTCGATCTCGTCGATCGCGCGCTCGTCGGCTTCCGCGTCCCGCGCCACCTGCTCCATCCGCGCGGCGAGCATCTCCTTCGCCGACTCGGGGTCGGTGTCGACCGCGTAGCCCGCCGCGATCGGGGAGGCGGCGACGGTGGTGGCCATGACCGCGGGCTCCACCTGGGCCATCAGCGACATCGGCGGCCGCATCATCGTGCGGACGGTGGGCATCGGCCGGCCCTTGAGGTCGAGGGCGGTGATGAGCGCCTCGCCGGTCCCGAGCGAGGTGAGCTCCTCCTCCACGTCGTAGAACTCGCTGGTCGGGAAGGTCTCCGCCGTCGCCCGCACGACCTTGAGGTCGTCCGGCGTGAAGGCCCGCAGCGCGTGCTGCACGCGGTTACCGAGCTGGCCCAGGACCTCCGAGGGCACGTCCGACGGCGAGTGAGTGACGAAGAAGACGCCAACGCCCTTCGAGCGGATCAGTCGCGCCACGAGCTCGATCTGCTGCATGAGCGTCTTGTTCGCCTCGCGGAAGAGGAGGTGCGCCTCGTCGAAGAAGAAGACGAGCTTCGGCTTCTCCGGGTCGCCGACCTCGGGAAGGCTCTCGTACAGGCGGGCGAGGAGCCACATCATGAACGTGCTGAACAGGGCGGGACGGTCCTGCATGTCGGCCAGCTCGAGAACGTTGATCACGCCCTTGCCGTCCGCGGTGGAGCGCAGCAGGTCGTCGACCTCGAACTCCGGCGAGCCGAAGAACGCATCGGCCTCCTGCTGCTCGAGCTCGACGATCTTGCGGACGATGACGCCCACCGTGGCCGTCGCCACGCCGCCGTACTCGGCCATCTCGGACTTGCCCTCGTCCGAGTTCAGGTGGTTGAGGAGGGCGCGCAGGTCCTCCAGGTTGACGAGCGGCAGTCGCTTGTCGTCGGCGTACTTGTAGGCCAGCGCCAGGACCGACTGCTGCGTGTCGTTGAGGTCCAGCACCTTGGCCATCAGGATCGGCCCGAAGCTCGACACCGATGCCCGGAGGCGCACGCCGGTCGCCTCACGGTCGAGCGTGAAGAACTCCACCGGGAAGGCGCGGGCGGCATAGTCGTCGAAGCCGATCGACCGCGCCCGTCCGGTGAGCTTCTCGTTCAGCTCGGCGGCCGCCGCGAGACCGCTGATATCGCCCTTGATGTCGCTGATGAAGACCGGCACGCCGGCGTCGGAGAGCTGCTCGGCGAGGACCTGGAGCGTCTTCGTCTTCCCGGTGCCGGTCGCTCCGGCCACCAGTCCGTGGCGGTTCATCATGCCGAGCGGGACGCGGACCTGGACGGCGGGCACGGTCTCCTCGTCGCGCATGGCGGCGCCGAAGTTGATGGACGGGCCCTCGAAGCCGTAGCGCTCGTTGAGGGCGGATTCGAAGTCGGTGGGCATGGTCGGAAGTGTACCGACCTCAGCTTGGCGCGTACCGTCGACCAGGGTTGTCTGGCTCGGCGAGCGCGCCCGCCGGCGGTTGGTTCGCTGGTGAGACTACCGGCCACTTCCTGGCCGAATTGCCTCGCCCTCGGGACGATCGGCCAGGCAGCCGGGCCGATGTTGGCTGCATGTGGTCATGTCCTGGCAGCAACGGTCACTTCCTGGCCGATACTCCCAGCAGCGGGCCAAGAGGTGGCGTCGGGCGGCCTATCCCCGCTTCGGATCGACGCGCGGCAGCCGGGTCTTGCCCTCGATGAGGAAGTGGCGGAACCACTCGTCGATGAGCCGCAGGTTGTCGACCCGCCGGAACGGGGTCCCAGAGCGGGTCAGCTCGTGCGACTCGTCCGGCACGCGCATGAGCCGCACCGTGCGCCTCAGCGACCGCAGCACGGCGAAGAGCTCCTCGGCCTGGGTGATCGTGCAGCGCAGGTCCTTCTCCGCATGCTGGATGAGGAGCGGGGTCGTGACCTTCGGCGCGTAGGTCAGGGGCGAATGACGCCGGTACAGGTCCCAGTCGTCCCACGGCTGCACGCCGTACTCGTAGAGGCCGAAGGTCGGTCCACCGATGTCGCCGGAGAGCATCTGGCTGACCATGTCGTTCACGCTCCGGCAGGTCACCGCCGCCTTGAACCGATCGGTGTGACCGACGATCCACGACGTCAGGTAGCCACCGTACGAGCCGCCGGTGACCCCGGTGCGCTCCGGATCGACGAGGCCGTCCGCGATGAGCGCGTCCAGGCCTCCGAGGACGTCCCGCATCGGTCCGTCGCCCCAGTCCTGGACGTTGGCGGTCAGGAACGCCTGCCCGTAGCCCTGCGAGCCACGCGGGTTGCAGGCGTACACGCTGATGCCGCCGCCGGCCAGGACCTGCCACTCCCAGATGAGCGACCAGCCGTAGAGCGTGGCCGGACCGCCGTGGATCTCGACGACCGCCGGGGCCGGATTCGCCTTCGTGCTCCCGGGCGCCGGATAGAACCAGCCCTGGATGCGGCGCCCGTCCACCTCGTGCCAGCGCTCGACCGGCGCCACGAGCCGGATGTCGCGCCACGCGGTGCCCATGAGATCGGTGAGCCGTCGCGGCTCGAGCGGCTTCGCGCCCAGGCGTCCGGCGGGCAGATCGGCCACGACGACGTCCGGCGGTTCGGTGGCCGTGGCGCGCACCGCCGCCACGCGGGCCCCACCGCGCGGAAGGGCGACGACATCGGCGCGGCTGAGATAGTGCCGGTCCTCGGTCAGCCGCTCGATGCGACCCCCCTCGGGCTCGACTCGCCACAGCTCGAACGATCCGTCCACCGGGGCCGCGAAGACGATCCAGCGGCCATCCGCCATCCAGTACGGCCGCAGCTCGCCGCCGCCGAACAGATCGCTGTTCATCCCGGCCGCCGCCTCGAGGTCGGCGGCCCCGGTGAGGTCCTCCTCCCGGCCGTCGCGGACTCGGATTCGCCAGACCGATGCCTGGCGCAGCACCCCACGCTTCCAGTCCCGGGTCCCGATGGCCGCGATCCACGCCCCGTCCGGCGACCACGCCGGCGAGCCCCACGATTGGCGGCCGCTCCCCGGCGAGAGCTGCCGGACCTCGCGGTTGCGCACGTCGACGAGGTAGATGTCGGTCCGCCAGCCCAGGTCCGCGTTCGGGTGGCGGTCCGAGACGAAGGCGATGGTGCGTCCGTCGGGCGACCAACGCGGATCGCTGTCGTGATGGTTGCCGCGGGTGAGCAGCTCGGCCGTGCCGCTCTCCACGTCCACCAGCCACAGGCGGCGGAACTTGTCGTGCACGAAGCCGGCGCCGTTGAACTGGTACTGGAGCGTGTCGATGAGCCGCGTGTCGGGCTCCGGCGGATCGCCGGGCTTGCGCTGCGGCTTCTTCTCAGGCTCGGTGGACTCGGCACCGCTCACGACGGCCAGTCGTCGCCCGTCGGGTGACCAGGCCAGCCCTTCGACGTCCTTCGGCAGGTCGGTGAGCTGGCGCGCTTCCCCGCCATCGGCGAACGGGAGGAGCCAGACCTGGGTGCCGCCCTCCTTCGGCGCCTCGGCATCGTCCGGCTTCGGGCCACCGCCCCCGGCCTGGAGGACCGCCGAGCGATCCGACAGGAACGCGATGGTGCGCCCGTCCGGAGACCAGCGCGGCTGCGTGTCGTTCTTGCTGCCGATGGTCAGCTGGCGCGGCGGGGTCGAGCCATCGCTGGCGGCGACCCACAGGGCGCTGCGATAGCCGTCCTTGCGGGGCGCGACGGCCTTGACCGTGAACGCGACGTTCCGTCCGTCGGGCGACAGCTGGACGTCGCCGGGAACGCGCAGGTCGTAGAGGTCCTCGGGGCGTGGGGCGCGGGCCATGGGCAGTCAGGCTCCTGAGCGGAGGGAATCGCCACTTCAGTCTACGGACTCAGCGAGCGACGAGACGGACCTCGGTGCCGTTTCGGATCGAGTTGGGGATCTCGGCAATCTGGTCGACGTGCGCGACCAGGGAGGCGACCTCCTCATCGCTGGCATCGGCGTCGATCTCGACCTCGTACTCGATCGGTGTCGAGACCGCGGGGGAGCCGACGTAGTCGCTGCGCACGCGCACCGCCACGCGGTTCAGCGTGATGCGCCGCTTCGCCGCCTCGCGGAAGAGGTCATTGCTGACGCAGCCGGCCACGGCCAGGTTGAGCAGCTGCCCGCCGCTGAATCCGAGCCCACCGCCGCCCGCCTCCGCCGGTCGGTCGACGACCAGGGTGAAGGCACCGCCCGTACCGAGTGCGGTCGTCCGTCCACCGCCCAGGCTGATCGTCTCGACATCGTACGCACCCACGGACCTAGAACCCTCCGAAGTCCTGTGGTCCCCCACCGCGACGCGACCCACCGGCGATGTTCGCGCGGTCGGCCGCCTCGATCGCATCGGTCCTGTGCCGATCGCGCTCCGCGGCGAGGCTTCGCTGCTCGTCGAGGCGCTCCTCCGGCGGGACACCCATCAGCCAGCGGAGCAATCGGCGAAGCATCGCCTACCAGTTGGTGGCGGTCGAGGCCTCGATCTGGCCGACCGACGCGAGCCAGCGCTCGGCATCGATGGCTGCCTTGCAGCCGTCCCCGGCGGCGGTGACCGCCTGGCGGTAGTGGTGGTCGTGGACGTCGCCGGCGATGAAGACGCCCTCGACCTTCGAGCCCGTCTCCCCCACGATCTCGAGGTAGCCACCCTCGCCGATGTCGAGCTGCCCGGCGAACAGGTCGGTGTTCGGCTTGTAGCCGATGGCCACGAACATGCCCTGCACGTCGAGCGTCGACTCCTCGCCGGTCTTCGTGTCGCGCAGGAGGAGCTGGTTGACCGTCATCTCGCCGCGGACCTCGGCCACCTCCGTGTTCCAGACGACCTCGATCTTCGGGTGGTTGAGCGCGCGCTCCTGCATGATCTTGCTGCCGCGGAACGCGTCGCGGCGCACCAGCATGGTCACCTTGTTCGCGAAGCGGGTCAGGAACGTCGCCTCCTCGAGTGCCGTGTCGCCGCCGCCGACGATGGCGACGTCGCGACCGCGGAAGAAGAAGCCGTCGCAGGTCGCGCAGGCGCTGACACCGCGGCCGCGGAACTCCTCCTCCGAGGGCAGGCCGAGCCACAGGGCCGAGGCACCGGTGGCCACGATCACCGAGTCCGCGCGGTACTCCGTCTCCCCGACCCAGACGCGGAACGGCCGCTCGCTGAAGTCCACCCTGGTCGCGTCCCGCTCGACGATGGTGGCGCCGAAGCGCTCCGCCTGCTCGCGGAACTTCTGCATGAGCTCCGGACCCTGGATGCCCTCCGGGAAGCCGGGATAGTTCTCGACGTCCGAGGTGATCATCAGCTGGCCCATCGGCGTGTTGCCGGCGACGACGAGGGGCTCGAGATTTGCGCGCGCGGCGTAGATCGCCGCCGTCAGGCCGGCGGGTCCGGAACCGATGATCAGGACGCGGCGAGTGGTGGTGTCGGTGGAGGCAGAGGCGCCCGTGGCGGGCGGAGTGGTGGCCGTCATCGTGTTCGACAGTGTACCGCGGGGCGGTCCGCCGATTGCTGTGCCGGTAACGGCACGCGAACCGGCGTGTGTCACAGTTACCGATCCATGAGGAGCGCCTCCGGATGCTGAGCTCGGCCCTCCGCGGACGCCTGCGGCTGCCGCTGGCCGATCGGCTCGACGGCGTCGAGCTGCTCGATGGCGGGACGCTATCGGACGACGAGGTGGAGGCGAACCTGGCCGATCTCGCGCGCCTGAACGGGCTGCCCGGTGGCACGGCCGCCAGCCTGGCCGCCATCGGCCGTCTCGTCGGACCCGACCGGCAGCCCAGCGTCCTGGACGTCGGGACCGGGGGCGCCGACCAGCCATCGGCCTTCGCGCGCCGGGGCTGGCGGGTCGTGGCCGTCGACGCCAATCCCGCGGTCCTGCGGGTGGCTGAGCAGCGCGTGTCGGCGGCCGGCACGGAGCTGGAGCTCGTCCACGCCGACGCGCTGTCGCTGCCGTTCGCGGATGGTGCCTTCGACGTGGCCCATGCCTCGTTGCTTCTCCACCACCTCGCCCCGACGGACGCCCTGCGCGCGCTGGCCGAGCTTCGGCGGGTGTCCCGGGTCGGCGTGGTCGTGAACGACCTGCGCCGCGGACTCCTGCCGCTCGGCGTCACGTGGGTCACGTTGGCCGCGCTGGCCAGGTCGCCGGTCACCCACCGCGACGGTCTGACGTCGGTGCGGCGCGCCTACACCATCCGCGAGATCGACGCGCTCCTGGACGAGACAGGGCTGCGCCGGTGCTGGCGCTCGCCGGCATGGCTGCCGCGCGTGGTCACCGCCGCGGTTCCGGTCCGATGACGGCCGTGGACATCCTGGTGGTCGGAGCCGGACCGGCGGGCGCGGCGACCGCCTCAGCCCTGGCGCGGGGCGGCGCACGGGTCATGGTCGTGGAGGCCGCTCGGCATCCGCGGCCCAAGGCCTGCGCCGAATACGCCAGCCCGCGCATCCGGGAGGAGCTGGCCCGACTGGGGCTGCCGCCGGCGGCGTGGCACCCGGTGGCGCGCCCGCTCGCCGGGATGCGGCTTCACGCCGGCGGGAACCGCGTCCTGATCTCGTACGCCGATCGGCGCGGACCCCGGACCGCCTTCGGCGTGGATCGGCGCCGCTTCGACAGCCTGCTGGCGAGCCACGCCACCAGCTGCGGGGCCGAGCTCCGGGAAGGCGTGCGGCTGGAGGGCTTCGTGGATCGCGTGGCGACGCTGCGCACGCGCGATGGGCGCAGGGAACGCGTGCGGGTGGACTTCCTGGTCGGCGCGGACGGCGCCCGCTCCACGGTTGCCAGGCTCGTCGGCGTTGAACGCCCGGTCCGGTTCCCGCGCCGGCTGGGGCTGGTGGCCCACTACGCCGCACCACCGGACCTGGGTGACCACGGCGAGATGCACGTCGGCGGAGGTGGGTACGTCGGCCTGGCACCCCTGCCCGATGACGAGGTGAACGTCGGCATGGCCCTGCCGATGACCGGCTCCGGCGGCTCGGCCGCCGACCGCTTCGCGGCCGCCCTTGCCGCCCTTCCCGCGGTCGCCCGCCGCCTGGGGACCGTCGAGCGCCTCACCCCCATCCGTGGCGCCGCACCGATCGGCCACCGTGTCAGCGACGTGGCCGGCGACGGCTGGCTGCTCGTCGGCGATGCAGCGGGCTTCGTCGACCCGTTCACCGGGGAGGGCATCCACCGCGCCCTGCGCTCCGCCCGCGCGGCCGCGGACGCGCTGCTCGAATCCGATGACGTGGCGGGCGCCTATCGACGCGAGCGCCGGCGGGCGTTCGCCGCCAAGGGGGTGCTGTCCTGGCTCGTGCAGGCCACGCTGGCAGTGCCGCCCGTCTTCGAGCGTGCCGTGGCGCGGCTGGCGGAGCGCCCGTCCGCCGCCCGGCGGCTCGGCTCCGCGCTGGGCGACTGCGCGCCCGCCACCTCGGCCCTCTCGCCGGCCGCCATGCTCGAGGTGCTGGGCCCGTGAGGAGCCAGCTGCACCAGCCGATGCGCGCCCCGCTGGACCGGATCTTCGCCCTGGCCGCCGACATCGAGCGCTGGCCCGAGATCCTGC
>DATAKU010000015.1:0-1873 GCA_036261425.1 Candidatus Limnocylindria bacterium
GGCGATGCTCGCCATCTTCGGCCTGACCGATATCGCGTCCGGCGCATCGGCCGATCCCGCCATCGGCCGGGCCCTGACGGGCATGAGCCTGGCCGAGCTCCAGCAGGACGGCCCGGCGGCGTATCGGCTCTTCGACTTCCAGTCTCGAGTGAACGGCTGGAGCCTGGTCCTCATCGGTGTCCTGCTGGCGGCCGTGATCGTGGGGCCATACCGACGACGCGAGAGCTGGGCGTGGCTGGCGGCATGGACCCTTCCGGCGTGGGCCGCCGGCGTGCCGCTCTTCTACCTCGTGGCCGGGTTGGCTCCCGACGAGGCGCCGCCACCGCCGGCCATCTCAGGGCCCATCGTCGCGATCGTCGCCGTCGTGCTCCTGCTGCTCGACCGCCCGGTAACCTCCCAGCCGCGCGGGTGACTGCCGCGATCAGCCTGGTGGACCACGTCAAGCTGGATCGGCCCTGGCGTCCAGGCTGATCGGGTCAGCCCGCGCGCAGCGTCCGTTCTGTGTCTCGGTGACCCTCTCCCGCGATGCGCAGCCGGGTCAGTCGGCGCAGCGCGACCTCGCGTTCCCGCATGCGCGCGAACTCCATCGGCGAACGGGTGGCTTCGGCCAGGAGCTGTCGAAGGCGCCAGATCTCGGCATCGGCGCGGGTCAGCTCTTCCTCGAGCCGGCGACGGCGCGCGCGACCGGTGACCTCGTCGAACCAGTTCATCAATCCGTGCGAGAGCATCGGTCGACCGTTCTTCCGGGCACGTCTATCGTGGCTCGCGGGGCACGCGAGGGAGGGAGCGTCAAGATACCGCCGCTCGTCAAGCGCCAACTCAGCCAGGAGCTTCACATGACCGCCGATGCCGAGCCGACCGCCGTGGGCGCCGATGTCCACCGCCGCCTGGCCGCCGACCTGTTCAATCACACCTGGACGCTGCTGGAGATCGAGGATCGGACCGCGGACCAGGACGCGGAGATGATCCACGCGGCGCACGCATCGGTCTTTCACTGGATGCGCGTCGACCCGCCCGACGTTCGTCAGCGCCGCGCGGTGGGCGAGTGGCAGTGCGCGCGCGTGTACTCCGTCCTTGGTCGGGCCGAGGCCGCGCTGCACCACGCGCGGGCGTGCCTGGCGCTGGCCGAGGGAGGACCGGTCGACGACTGGGTGCTGGCCGCTGCCTACGAGGCGATGGCGAGGGCCAGCCGGGTGGCCGCGGACCGCGACGCGTTCGTGCAGTGGCGGGAGAGGGCCGAGGCGGCGACGGCAGCCATCGCCGACCCGGCCGACCGGCAGGTGATCGAGGGAGACCTCGCCACGCTCGGCGACCTTCGGTCGTGACCCGTCGAACCATCGCCTGCCCGCCGCTGACCTGAACGGGCTAGTGCCACGGGGCGCGGGTGCGGCTACCGTGCCGCAATGGAAGCGTCGCACCTCCTCCTGGCGCAGACCCTGTCGCTGTGCGGACTGATCGGTGGTGCTGCCGCGTACGCCGGACTCATCCGCCGTCGCGCCGAGCGGCTGATCGACGAGCGAGCGGCCCTCGCCAGCCAGGCCGCCGTCGAGCGGGTGGGCCGGACCCTGGCCCTCGGCCACATCGAGCACACCTTCCTCCGCGGCCACTATCCCGAGTCGTACCGCGGCTCCTGGGCGCGCCGCCGCCGCTGACCGGACGGCGCCAGCGTTCGTCACACGCCCATCCGGCGTTCACACTTCCTCCGCATTCCGCAATCACCTTGAGGTGCGAGCGGTCCGAAGCGCGGGCCGCACGAATCTCGAGGTGATGAGCCCATGCGTACCGACGAGAGGCAACGAGCCTCCACTCCACCCGTTCAACGGATCCTGGCGGTCCTCGCCGGCGTGATGCTGCTGCGGATCCTCCTGCGCCA
>DATAKU010000019.1:0-2951 GCA_036261425.1 Candidatus Limnocylindria bacterium
GCGGGCGGCCGCCGACCGGCGTGGGGAGGTGGCCGTTCAGGCCCAGCGCATGCTCGACCGCCGGCCTGGCTGAGCCGACGTCGGTATCCTTCGCGCCATGCCTCGCGTCGCCGCCTTCCGCGGCCTCCACTACGCCCTCGACCGGTTCGGTGCGCCCGGCGTCCCCGACCGGGTCCGGACCGCCGAGGACGCCGATGCGCCGCCGGTGCGCCTTGCGGATCTCACCGACGTCGCCTGCCCGCCGTACGACGTCATCAGCGAGGCCCAGCGCGTCGAGCTCCTCGCCCGGCACGAGCGGAATGCCGTCCGCCTGGAGTTCAGCGACGAATCCGACCCGCATGCGGCGGCCGCGACTGCGCTGGCCGCCTGGGTGAGCGAGGGGACGCTGGTGCGCCGCGACGAGCCGGCGGCGTACTACTACCGCCATGCCACCAGCGCCGACCCGGACGAGCTCACCGTCGAGGGCGTCGTCGTCCGGGTGCTGCTGGAGCCGTGGGGCGAGGGCGTGCGACCCCACGAGCACACCCTTCCCGGCCCGAAGGCCGATCGGCTCGGGCTGCTCCGGGCGACGCGGACCCAGCTCAGCCCGATCATCAGCCTCTACTTCGACCGCTCGGAGCGCTACCACCATGTCATGGCCCGAGCCTGGGAGGACGAGTGGCGGGCGCGGGACGGCGACGGATTGCTCCATCAGCTGGCGGCCGTCGAGCCGGACGATCGCCTCCTCGGCTACCTCGGGCGGCAGACGCTGTACATCGCCGACGGGCACCATCGCTACGAGACCGCGCTGGCGTACCAGGCGGAGGTGCGGTCCGACCCGGCGTTGGCATCGGTCCCGGAAGGGGAGCTGGCGGCCGACTGGATCATGATGCTCCTCGTCAATGCCGAGCTCGTGGAGCTCGAGATCCGGCCCACCCATCGGCTGCTCCTCGACGCCGACACCGATGCGCTGTGCGCGCTCGCCTCGGGCGCCGATCCGCTGTTCGAGGCGATCCCGGTCGATCCGAATTCGCTCTCGGGAGCGCTCGAGGAGCGCCGCCATGACGAGACGCCGATCTTCGGCCTGGTCCTGCCCGGCGGCGACGGGTACCTGCTGGTCGGCGATCCGGACGGCCTCGCGGATCGGCTGCGCCGCGAACGGATGTCGACGGCGGTGCGCTCGCTCGACCTGTCCGCGCTCCATACCGCGGTCCTGGGCGACCGGCTGGGGATCGGCCCGGCCGAGGTCGCTGCCGGCAGGCACGTCGCCTACACTAGGAGCGAGACCGATGCGCTCGATCGGGTCGCGTCGGGCGAGGCGGCGGCCGCCATCCTGGTACGTCCCACCCGGCTCGAGCAGCTCGCCGAGGTCGCCACGGTCGGCGACGTGATGCCGCAGAAGTCGACCTACTTCTACCCGAAGCTCCTGACCGGAATGGTCTTCAACCCCCTGGAGGACTGACGCGCCGATGGTGCAGGCGATCAAGCGAGACGAGGCGTTCATCGAGCCCGAGGGGATCCACGTCGAGACCCACCAGCCCGAGCGCCGATCGCGGAAGCCGCCGCTGCTCCTCGTCCATGGGGCGCTCACCGGCTCGTGGCTGTGGAACGAGTTCGCCGCGTTCCTGGCCGAGCGCGGGTGGGAGGCGCACGCCATGAACCTGCGCGGCCACTTCACCAGTGCGCCGGCCGATCTCGACGTCACGACGATGCGCGACTACGCCGATGACGTCGGCGTGGCGGCGCGGAACCTCGGCCGGCCGGCGGTGGTCATCGGCTGGGGGATCGGTGCGCTGGCGGCGCTCATGCATGCCGAGCGGCATCCGGTGCTGGGCCTCGTGCTGCTGGCTCCGTCCCCGCCGGCATCGGCCCTTCCCCGACGCGCCAGCGAGCACGAGCTGCGTGCGGTGCCCGCCGTGTACGACGCGGCCTGGTGGGGATGGACCGGATCCCATGAGCAGCTGCGTGAGCGGATGCCGGACATGGACGAAGAGGACCTCGAGAAGATGACCGAGCTTCTCTCCGGGGCCAGGGAGTCCGGGCGGGCGCGCCGCGAGCGGATGCAGGGCGTGGCGATCGACCCGGCGCGGTTCGCCGACGTGCCGAGCCTCGTCATCGGCGCCGGTCTCGACGACGTCATCCACCCGGTGGAGGCGCGGCGCACCGCCGACCTCATCGGCGCCGGCTACGAGGAGTTCTCCTCCGCGACGCACTTCGGCCTGGTGATGGGGGAGCGGACCTGGCCGGAGGTGGCCCAGAGCGTGCTCGGTTGGCTGGAGGAGCGGCGGCACGCGATGGCCGCGGCCGCCCAGGCGATGCCGGTGGCGATGCGCCGGTAGGTTCAGCGGCCGGGCTGGTGCTCGCGGCGCCCCGTTTGCATCGGTCCGAGGGCAGTTGGTAGACTCGGCCGCGTCCTCGGACACGTGCCGCATTCGTCTAGAGGCCCAGGACACCGCCCTCTCAAGGCGGAGATCACCGGTTCGAATCCGGTATGCGGTACCAAATTCGCGATCCAGCCCCGATTCTGAGCGTGAATCGGGGCTTTTTCGTGGCTGCGGAATCCGCCGTACCCTCATTTGTACCCTCAATTTTCCGCTGAGCACGCCGTCGAGCCGGCGAACGGCCTCGGCCTGCATGGTGGGCATGACGTGCGAGTAGCGGTCGAGGGTGATGGCCACGCTGGTGTGGCCCAGCATCTCGGACACGATCTTGGGGTTCACGCCGGCGATGAGCATCAGTGTGGCGGCCGTGTGGCGCAGGTCATGGAAGCGGATGGGCGGCAGTCCTTTGCGGCGCAGCAGCGGTCGCAAGCGGCGCTCGGTGATGCGCGAGCCGGTCAGTGGATCGCCGAACTCATCGGTGAAGACCAAGCCGTAATCGGTCCAGGCCGGCCCCGCCTGCAGTCGCGCCTCGGCCTGCAGTCGGCGCTGGCGCTTGAGAGCCTTCTGCGCCGTCGCGGACAGGGCGATTCG
>DATAKU010000040.1:0-5678 GCA_036261425.1 Candidatus Limnocylindria bacterium
CCGGGCCAGCACGCCGAGCGCGGCCATCAGGGCACGGCCCAGGTGGCCGCGCCGCATCGCTTCGGGCGCCGGGCGCGTCGTGGGGGGCGGGGCATCGGGCCGGCGGTGGAGGCGGCGCCAGGCTTCGGCGCGCTCCCGCGCGCGGTCGTCGGCGTTGAGGGCCACGGCGAGGAATCGGCTCGGGTGCATCGGTGTCTCCTGATGGGCAGCCGAGCGGCAGCATGGAGACCCCGGCGATGCGCGTCAGGGACCGATGTTCCCCTCGTCGATCTCGGCGAACAGCCGCTCCGGGTCCAGAATCCGGATTTCGTTGCGCCCCGTCTCGACCAGGCCATCGGCGCGCAGCTCGCGCAGCGTGCGCACCACGACCTCGCGCACGGTGCCGATGGCGTCGGCCAGGCCCTGCTGGGTGATCGGCGCCACCAGGTCGCGGTCATGCTGTCGCTCCGAGGCCAGGTCCATGAGGTGACGGGCCAGGCGCTGTCGCACCGTCGTGAGGGCGGAGGCCGGGATCTCGCGCACGAAGGCGAGAACCCGGTCGCTCAGCTCGTGGAGCATCGCCATCCCGACCGCCGGGTCCGCCTCGGCCAGGCGCGCAACGGCCTGGGGCCGCAGGACGAGCAGGCGCGCATCGGTCAGCGCCTGGAGCGAGGCCGGCATGACGTAGCCGGTGGCGAACACCGAGACGACGCCAAGGAGCGCGCCGGGACGCACGTAGCGGATGGTGAGCGACCTGCCGTCCGGCGCCGCGACGAAGTTGCGGACCACGCCCGTGACCACCAGCTCCACGTGCGGCCCCGGCACGCCGGCGCCGCGGAAGATCATGCCCGCCGGGACGTCGACGTCCCGGGCGCCGTCGAGCACGCGCTCGAGGGTCGGCCCCGGCAGCTCGCCCAGGCGGGAGGTGGCGATGGCCGACGCCAGGGCAGCGTCCGGCGCGCTCGGGCTCATGGCGTCATGCTAGCCGTGCACGCGACGCCCCCGGAAGGAGGACCATGGGACCGATCCCGCCCGGCAGCGACGGCCACGACCCATCCGGGCGCCACACCCGGCTGCCGGCGCTGGGGCCGCACGGCGAGGGATGGGTTGTCGGACAGGCCATCCTGCTCGTCGCGGTGGCCGCGCTCGGGATTCGCGGGCTGGCGAGCCTGCCGCCCTCCGATCCGGCTGGCACGGCGCGGGTCGTCGTCGGACTGGGTCTCCTGGTGGTGGGCGGCCTGGTCGGACTGGCCGGCCTGCGGGCCCTGGGCTCCAGCCTGACGGCCACGCCTCGACCGAAGCGGGACGCGGAGTTCGTGGACTCCGGCATCTACGCGCGCATTCGCCACCCGCTGTACGTGGCGGTCACCCTCAGCGCCCTGGGCTGGGCGGTGGCCACCGGGACACCGGCCGGCGTCGCGGTGGCCCTGCTGCTGGCCGCGTGGCTGGACGCGAAATCGCGCCGCGAGGAGGCCTGGCTGCTGGAGGCCTATCCGGCCTACGCGGCCTATCGGCAGCGCACGCATCGGTTCGTGCCCGGCGTGTACTGAGCGGATTCCGCTTCCGCTGCAGCGCTCGACGAAAGTCCGGCTGGTCATCGGCATTCGCCTTCATAGGATCGGGACGGCGGGACGCCGCCGCCCGAGACGAGCGTGCCGTCCCCGCCGAGGGGTACCCGCGACCGATGGATGCGTCTCCCGCGCTTCGCGCCCTGCCGGCTCCACGGCCTCGGATGCCCGCCACCGATCAGCCACGGAGGGCACATCCATGACCATCCACCTCACACCGATGCGGCTGCCCGTCCTGCTCGCCGTCGCATCACTCCTCGCCGGCCTGCTCATGGCCGCACCCGCCCGGGCCCATGACCCGGTCCTGGGTGTCGACCCTGCCAGCGTCGAGCTCACCCTGGTCCCCGGCGCGAGCGAGGACGTGACCAAGACCGTGCACACCCCGCAGGTGCTGCCGACCCCGGACATCTACTTCCTGGCCGACTCGACCGGCAGCATGTTCGGCACCATCGCCACCGTGCAGGCCAACGCCGCCGCTGTCCTCGCCGCGGTCGACCTGGCAGCCAACGACCCGCGCTATGGCGCCGGCGACTACAAGGACTTCCCGTTCGACCCCTATGCGTTCGCCAACGGCGCGTCCATTCCCGCGTCGGACGATGGCGGCGCCGCGGCGCTCGCGGCCATCATGGGCTGGTCCGCCACAGGCGGTGGCGACGGTCCGGAGGCCCAGCTCTACGCCCTCCATCGGCTGGCACAGCACGGCGACGCAGCCTTCCGCGCCGCTGCGACGCCGATCGTGGTGTGGTTCGGCGACGCCCCCGGCCACGATCCGGTGTGCGACGAGATCTCCGGGGACACCGGACACGACCTGACCGAGGCTTCCGTCACCACCGAGCTCATGGCGGCCGGCATCCGGGTCATTGCGATCAGCGTGCTCAGCGGTTACCCGGCGGGGCTCGACGATGATCCGACGCTCGGCGGAGGCGGGTATCTGGCGACGTGCGGCATCGAGAACGGCGCCAGCGGCCAGGCAACCCGCATCGCCGCGGCCACCGGCGGAATCCACCTGACGGGCGTCGCCCCCGGTGACATCGCCGACGCCATCCTGGCCGGCCTCACGGCGCTGCCGGTCGAGGTGACCCCGTCGGCAACCTGTGACGATCCGGGCGTGACCGTCTCGTGGGATGCGCCCAGCAGGATCGTCACAAGCGGCGAGGACGCCACCTTCACCGAGACGATCACCGTCGGCGCCGGTGCGCCGCAGGGCGAGACGGTCATCTGCACGGCGGACTTCCTCGTCGACGGCGAGCTGCTCGACGGCTTCACCCAGACGATCACCGTCCACATCCCCGACGTCACGGCGCCGCTCCCGGCCTGTGACGAGGGCACCAACCCGCACGGAGCGACCGTGCCACGGGCAACGAACCAGAACCCCGACGGGTTCTACCTGCTGACGGCGGTCGACAACGTGGATCCCGACCCGGCGATCTGGGTGGTGGACAGCGGCAGTGGCAGGGTCTTCGGGCCCTATGCGTCCGGAACCACCATCAAGTACGTCGAGGCCCCGGGCGCCACGCCGAGCGAGAAGACGATGGGAAGCACGAACGGCGCGGCGGGCGCGGTGACGGTGAAGATCACCGGGACCGGTGACGCTCTCGTGTACGCGATCGATGCGTCCGGCAACGTCTCCGATCCGGTCTCGTGCCTGGTGCCGCCTCCCCCCAGGTGAGCTGCGGGCATCGACTGATCTGAGCTGCGAAGGGGTCGCCCGCCGGGCGGCCCCTTCGCCGTCGGTCAGTCCGCCTCGGGCGCCGTCTCGCGAGCGGGAGCCGGCGCCCGCCGGATGAGCATCCGAAGCGCGATCAGCACCAGCAGCGCCGCGAACAGGCGACGCAGCAGCACCTCGTCCAGCGAGAGCGCGGTGAAGCTGCCGACCAGCGCCCCGGCGATGCCTCCGACGGCGAGGGCCGCGGCGTCGCGGAGGACCAGGCGACCGCCGCGGTGGTGCGTCCACGAGCCCAGGACGGCCGCGGGCACGATCACCGCCAGGCTGGTGCCCTGCGCGGTGTGCTGGTCGAAGCCGAGGACCAGCACCATGGCCGGAACCAGCAGCACCCCGCCGCCGATGCCGAGGAGCCCGGCGAGAAAGCCGGCGGCGAGGCCGATGGCCAGCAGCGCCACGATCTCCATGCCGGTCATGCGAGCAGCATCGTGACGGCCATCACGATCATGAAGATGGCGAACCCCGTCCGCAGGCGCTCGTCACCGATGCGCGGCATGAGCCGGCTGCCGGCCTGGACGCCCAGCAGCGACCCGATCACCAGGACGGCGGCCGCCCCGAGATTCACGCTGTCGGCCCCACCGAAGATCAGCGCGCCGACCGTGGCGATCGGCACGATCGAGGCGAGCGACGTGGCCGATGCCTGCTGCTGGCCCATGTGCGCCAGCAGCACCATGGCAGGGACCATGATGATGCCGCCGCCGACGCCGAAGAGGCCGCTGAGCACGCCGGCTCCCAGGCCGATCACCGCCAGCAGGAGCGGGTTCGGGCGGATCATCGAGGGAGTCGAGCGCATCGGCCCCGATTATGACCACGCCGGCCGCGCGGGGACGCGGCGTGGGCGGAATGTCGTAGTCCCGTACGGCGCTTCGGCGGATGACCGCTGATGCGTGCGCGCGTCAGCCTGCGCTGGTCACCCATCCCCGTCCAGGAGTCAGGTTCATGCGCGCAGTCGCAGCCATCGCCGCCTCTGTCGTCATCATCGGCGCCTATCTCGCCGTTGCGGCCGTCTTCGCCTTCTCGTCCACCTGGATCGCGCTCGGCGTGTTCGCCATCGCCCTCGGCGGGGCGGTCGCCGTCGTCATCACCGATCGGCGTCCCGCCGATCGGTCCACCCTCGCGGATCCGTTCGACTTCGCCTGAGATCCCATCGGTGATGCGCGGCGCGACCCGCGCGTCCGTCGCAGGCGCACGGGACTGGGCCGGCCTGGCGATCGCGCTCACGCTGCCCGTCGTGGGGCTGGCGCTCCTGGTGGCGCGTCCCGAGCTCGACGTCGAGTGGCGGCACCAGCCGATCCACTTCTGGCTGGTCCTCGGCACCGCGGCCCTCAGCGTGGCGCTGGCCATGCTCACCAACGAGGCGGCCAGCCGTCGGGCCGACGCGCGGATCGTGCTGGTTTCGCTGGCGTTCCTGCTGGCCGCCGGCTTCCTGGGCCTCCACGCGCTGGCCACTCCCGGCGTGCTCATCCCCTCGCCGAACGCCGGATTCGCGATCGCCACGCCGGTCGGGCTGGCGCTCGCATCGGTCGCGGCGGCCGCGTCGGCGAGCCCGCTGGCCGGCCCACGGTCGTCCTTCGTCCTGCGCCACCGAGTGGCGCTGCGCCGCGGCGTGCTCGGCCTGCTGCTCGGCTGGGGCCTGGCGTCGCTGCTGGGACTCCCTCCGTTGAGCGGGCCACCGACCGAGGAGATGAACGAGGTCGGCACCATCGCCGCCATCGCCACCGTCGGCCTCTACGGCTTCGCCGCCTGGCGCTACGTGCAGATCGCCCGCCGCCGAGCGAGCCGCTTCGCCGTGGTCGTCGCCGCGTCGCTGGTCCTGCTGGCCGAGGCGATGCTCGCCGTCGCCGTGAGCCGCGGCTGGCACCTCAGCTGGTGGGAGTGGCACGTCCTGATGACCGCCGCCTTCGCGCTCATCGCGCTCGGCGCGCGCACGGAGTACCGGCGCACCGGCTCGCTGGTGGCCACGTTCGAGCCCATCTATCTCGAGGCCACCCTGGAGCGCCTGGACCGCTGGCACGGCCGTGCCATCGCTGAGCTGGCTGCCGCCAGCGAGAGCGCCCAGGAGCGTGAGCGCGTGCTCGACAGCCTGCGGCGCGAGGGAGCGTCCGGCGACGAGCTCCGCCTGATGGACGAGGCGGCGCATGAGATCCGGCGCGTCGACGAGCTGTTCCGCCCGTACCTGCCCCAGCGCTACGCCGAGCGGCTGCGCACCGGTGAGGGATCCGCCGCTGACCGCGAACGGGTCGTCAGCGTCCTCTTCGCCGACCTCGCGGGCTTCACCTCCTTCAGCGAGCGCCACGCACCGATGGAGGTGATCGGCATGCTGAACGCGTTCTGGGCGGCCGCCGTGCCGGTCATCGACGCGCTGGACGGGGCGATCGAGCACTTCGCCGGCGACGGCATCCTGGTCG
>DATAKU010000168.1:0-8553 GCA_036261425.1 Candidatus Limnocylindria bacterium
TCGGTGTTCGTCCACCAGTCCTCCGGGAACTCGAGGCGGTAGCCATCGGTCCGGTTCTCGCAGCTGTCGCGATCCAGGAAGAGCCGATCCGCCTCCGCGTTCGGGGCGACCGTAAAGCCGCCACCGGCGGCTGCTGTCGCACTGGCCGTGGCGGCCGGCGACTGGGTCGGCGCCGGCGTGGCGGAGGGAGTGGAGGTGGCGCTCGGGGTGGCCTCCGGAGTCGGCCTCTCGGTCGCCACGGACGACGCGGGCGTGGTCGCTGGGTCCGCCGAACTGGACGGTTCAGCGGCGCAGGCGGCCAGCACGACGGCCAGGACTGAGACGGCGGCGAGCGCGCGGAGCGGGAATCGGTGCATCGCGCACCAGTGTGGCGCAGCGGTGCGCCGTGTCACCATGACCATGGTCCCGGCCCGCGGGTCACGGCGCCAGCTCGACCGGGGCGGCGTCCGGGCGGGGGTGGCGCGCCATCTGCGCAGCAAGCACACCGGCCACGACCAGCGCGGCACCGAGAACCTGCGGCAGGCTGAGCTCCTGCCCCAGGATGACCCACGCCAGGGCGGCGGCGAGCACCGGCTCGGTGGTCGTGGCGATCCCGGCCAGGGCGGAGCTGATCCAGCGCAGTGCCGCCACGGTCAGCGCGAAGGGGAGTAGGGTGCCGACCAACCCCACCGCGGCGACCCGCCAGGCCACCTGGGGGTCGGCCAGCAGCTCGAACGGCCAGTCCCACAGCGGCAGGACGACCGCCCACAGGAGGGCGGCCACGCAGAAGCCGATGAAGAGGCTCGTCACCGGGTGGCTGCCGCGGCGCCCCGCCAGCTCGGCCGTGACGAGGTAGCCGGCGTACGTCACCGCCGCTGCGGCCCCCGCCAGCAGGCCGACGGAGTCGAGCCGCCCGCTCCCGGCCGCGCCGAGCAGCCCGCTCACCAGCGCGGCGCCGGCGACGGTCATCGCCCCGGCGACCCACAGGATCGGTGTGGGGGAGCGGCGCAGCAGGAGGGCGGTGCCCGCCAGGATGAGCACCGGTGCCGTGTACTGCAGCGAGATCGCCACGCCCACCGGGACGCGCGCGATCGCCAGGTAGTAGGCGTAATTCACGGCAACCATGCATACCCCGAACAGCGCAAGGGCCGGGAGCGCGGCCCGCGGCGGGCGCAGCAGCTCACGTCGTGCGAGCAGCAGGTAGGCAGCCAAGGGCACCAGCGCCACCATCACGCGGCTCTCGGCGAGCCGCTCCGGGCTCATGCCGCGCTCGAAGGCCCCCGCGGCGATCACCGCGCTCGTTGCCCAGCAGGCGGCCGCGACCACGCAGGCGACGGTGGCGAGGAGCGCGGCCCGGCCGGCGTTCGGGACGGCCGGGGATGGGAGCTGGCTCATCGGGCCGCCAGGGGGGCGCTACGCCATCCCGCGAATGCGCAGGTACTCCTCGTTCGAGGGCTCGCGGCCGAGGAACGCGCGGACCAGCTCCTCGGCATCGCGGGAGCCGTTCGGCTCCAGGATCTCGCGCCGGTACGCGGCGCCGACCTCCGGGGAGGTGACGCCCTCGCGCTCGAAGCGGCCGAACATGTCATCGCCGATGACCTCCGCCCACAGGTAGCCGTAGTAGCCGGCGTCGTACCCGCCCAGCAGGTGTCCGAAGCCGGCGAGCATGAACGTCCCCTCCGGGTACGGCAGGCCGGTCACCGCGTAGGTCCGGCGCAGGGCTTCGTCCATGTCCGGCACCTGCGGCTCCCCGTGGAGCGCCAGGTCGATCTGGCCGTAGAAGGCCTGCACGCCGGTCCGGATGCCCTCGTTCACGAAGCGCGCGGCGCGGAGCTTCTCGATGAGCTCCTCGGGAATCGGTTTTCCGGTGGCATGGTGGCGCGCAAGCCGCTGCAGCACCGATGGCTCCCACGTCCAGTGCTCCATGATCTGGGACGGCGCCTCCACGAAGTCCCACTCCGTCTCGGCGCCGCTGAAGCGCGGGAACTCGGCGCGGGTGAGGCTCATGTGGAGGATGTGGCCGAACTCGTGGAAGAGCGTCTCCACCTCCGAGTGCTTGAGGAGCGAGGGCCGATCCGCCGATGGCGGCGTGAAGTTCGCCACGATGGCGCTCACCGGAGCCACGTACGCCCCATCGGCGGTCTGATGGCCCACGACCAGCGGGAAGGCGGCCGCGTGGCCGAACTTGCCCTCGCGCGGGAAGAGGTCGGCGTAGAAGTACGCCACGTGCGTGCCCGTGGCACGGTCGCGGATCTCGTACAGCTGGACGGCGTCGTGCCAGGCGTTCGCCGCGTCGAGGGGCCGGTAGTCGAGTCCGAACACCTCGCCGGTCAGGGCGAACATCGCCTCCATGACCCGCTGCAGCGGGAAGTACTCGCTCACCAGGTTCTGATCGACGCCGTACTCGCCTCGTCGCAGTTGCTCGTCGTAGTAGCGCCAGTCCCAGGCGGTGATCGGTCCGTCCTGGCCGTCACCGCGCAGGCGCTCGCCCAGCGTCTCCACCTCGGTGCGGATCCGGGTCTCGAGACGCGGCAGGAGCTCGTCGTAGAAGGCGCGAACGCGCTCGGGTGACCTGGCCATCTTCAGCTCCATGGCGTGGTGCGCCCAGGTTGGCTCGCCCATGAGCTCGGCGACCTTCCGGCGCAGCTCGAGCGCTTCGGCCAGGAGCGGCCGGTTGGCGTCCACCGACCGGTTCCAGTGCTTCATGAACAGCTCGCGCCGGAGCTGGCGGTCGTGCGCCTGCTCCAGGAAGGGGTTGAGCTCCGGGTAGTCGAGGCTGACGCGGTAGGTGTCGGTGGCTGCGTCGTGCGCCAGCCGAGCGATGTACTCCTCCGGCAGGCCGTCGAGCTGCTCCCGGGTGACGGTGATCCCGTCGCGGTACTCGTTGAGGTTGCGCTGGAAGGTGACCTCGACCTCGACGAGGCGCGTCCTGAGCCGCTCGAGCTCCGTCCGCTCGTCGGACGACAGCTCGTGCCCGGCCCTGCGGAAGTCGCGCAGCCAATGCTCCAGCAGGCGGGCGGATTCCCCGGTCAGCGAGGCGGCCGCATCGGTCCGGCTGAAGGCGCGCACCGCCTCGTACAGGTCGGAGCGGAAGACGACCGCCACGCGCCACTTGTTGATCCGCTCCTCGGCATCGGTGCCGGCGTCACGCACGGCGGGGTCCGGGTGCACCTGCCCCATGAACGCGCCGCGCCCGTAGCTTGCCGCCAGCTCGGCTCCGGCCCGCTCGAGCGGGAGCAGGGTCGCCTCGAAGGTCGGCGAGGCGGCACTGCGGATCGCATCGGCGACGAGGCCATCGGCGCGCTCGAGGGATTCGTCGGTGACCGCGCGGATGGTGTCGGCGGTGACCGCGGTGTAGTCGAAGAGCATCGCCGGCATGGTACGCGGGGCCGGGCCGGATCGCAGCGCGGGCGGCACGACCGATGCATGCCCTGGTCGGGTCAAGGAGGAACGACCGATGCCGGAAGGTGCCACGAAGAAGCAGAAGCGTCAGTACGAGCACATCAAGGAGTCGTACCAGGAGAAGGGCGTCAGCGCGAAGGAGGCCAAGGAGCGCGCTGCCCGGACGGTCAACAAGCAGCGCTCGAAGCAGAAGGACTGAGCGCCTCCCACGCGACCCACTCCCGGGCCGATGCGGTCGCTCGGAGGCGGCCATCGGCGCCGTACCACCACGCGCGCTCGGTCCCGGCCGGCGTGCCGGCCAGGATCGCCAGCTTGCTGCGCACCTCCGCCCAGGCCGGGTCGGCGCCGGCCACGGTGGCCTGACGAGCCGGGCCATCGACCGGGCGCAGGGTGGCCGGATCGATGATGTGGCGGCGCCGCGTCTGCGCGCTGGTGGCGAGGGCCACGCTGGCCACGGGCAGCTCGAGCACGGCCAGCGGCCGCTGACCGTCGGGGCCGGCCAGGCTCACGCGCCAGCCGCCGCCGGGTGCCGATCCCGCCGCGACGATGTCCCCGCCCGCCTCGAGCAGGAAGTCGCGCACGCCGAGGCGGCGGATGCGCTCGGCGCTCCAGCGCAGGGCGAGGCCCTTGCCGATGCCGCCCAGGTCGACCGGCGCGAGCACGCCGCGCCGGTGGCGATCGGCGCGCAGCCACCGCTCCTCGGGGCGCAACCGCGCGGGGGACGAGGGAAGCGGCACGCCAGCCCGGTCTCCCGCGGCCTCCAGGGCGCCGATGATGCGCGGATCGAACCGACCGAGGCTGGACCGATAGGCGCGCCACGCCAGCGCCAGCGCATGGCGAAGGCGGCCGCCGACCGGGATGCAGCCCGGCGACGCGTGGTTGAGCAGGATCAGCTCGCTGTCCTCGCGGTGGCGTGAGAGCGCGGCGTCGACGGCCGCCATCTCGACCCGTACCGCGCCCCAGGCCGCCTCGGCGGTCGCGGTCGGCGCGATGACGAGCAGGCGCAGCGGCGAGCCGAGCGCCTCGTCCGCGAACGGCGTGGCGTGGCGCACGTCAATGGCCGGAGGGGCCGGCCTCGCCGTGCACGCTCAGCAGGGCCAGCGCCGCCTGGAAGCCCTCCGGCGTCGCGCACCAGCGGTCGGCCACGTCGTAGCCGGCGTCGTAGCCGCCGCCGGCGTGGAGGTACACCGTCGGCCGCATGATCAGCGCGTCGAAGCGCCGCTCCGCCAGCACCAGGCCCGCCTCGAGCCGGATCACCGACTGGCCGTGGATGATCTGCTCGCCGCAGCCGGCGCACCACTCGCCGGTCGGTGCATGGAGCGTCTCGGCCTCGAAGGTCACGGACCGAAGTATCCGCAATCGGCGGACCCGCCGCGTGACGGGCCGTCTATCGTCCGGAGATGCCACGACGCATCGAGGCGGTCCTGTTCGACCTGCTCATGGCGGTGATGGACTCGCCGGCCGTCTGGGCGCTGGCAGCCGGCGACGCGGAGCGCGGGATGGCGTGGCGGGACGCGGTGACGGCCCGCATGGTGCGCTCGGGGCGCTATCGGCCGTACGAGGAGCTGGTGGCGAGCGAGGCCCGTGCGCTGCACCTGCCTCCCAGCTCGGTCGATCGCCTCTGGTCCGCCTGGCGGGTGATGGATCCGCGGCCGGATGCCGACGCCATCGGCCGGCTCGCGTTGCCGTACGCGTTCGTGACGAACTGCTCCACCATCCTGGCGGCCGAGGCGGCGCGTCGGTCGGGACTGGACCCGTCGTTCGTCCTCTCCGCGGAGGAGGCGGGCGTCTTCAAGCCGAGTCCCGGCATCTACCTGATGGCGTGCAGCGGCATCCGATCGGCACCGGAGCGGACGCTCTTCGTGGCCGGAGCGGCCTACGACGCGGCCGGAGCGAGGGCCGCCGGCCTTTCCGCCGCGCTGGTCGTACGTCGACCGCTGCGGGACGCCCTGGATGGCCGCATCGAGCGTCTGCGAGGCCTCGACGAGGTCCACCGGGTGATTCGGTGAGCCTCCCCCGACCGGCGCGGGGGTGCTAGGCTTCCCCGCACCCGAGCGTGAACGGTAGGGAGGTACCTCATGACTCACGGCGTCTTCCACGAAGCGGAGCCGCGTCGGACCTCGCGTCCGCTCGCACTCCGGCTGGGAACCACGCTCGCGGCGGCCGCGCTCGTCCTGGCGGCCTGCCAGGGGAACGGCGACGGCGGCACGGATGGGTCCGAACCGGCCGCGACGGGAGGTGGCGGCGACGGCGGTGCCGCGGGCTACTTCGAGGACAACGTCACCTTCATCGTCCCGTTCTCGGCGGGCGGGCCGACCGACACGGTCACCCGGCTCATCGCGGAGCCGATGGCCGAGGAGCTCGGCGTCGAGATCGTCGTCCAGAACGTCGAGGGTGCCGGCGGGACGGTTGCGGCGGGCCAGGTGGCTGGAGAGGATCCGGACGGCTACACGGTGCTCATGCACCACATCGGCATGTCGACCGCGCCGACGCTGTACGCCGACCTGGCCTACGACCCGCTCGAGGACTTCGAGCCGATCGGCCTCGTGACCGAGGTCCCGATGACGATCATCGGTAGTCCGAACTTCGAACCCAACACGCTGGACGAGCTTCTCACCTACGTCGAGGAGAACCTCGACACGGTCACGTACGCGAACGCGGGCATCGGCGCCGCGTCGCAGCTGTGCGGCCTGCTCTTCGAGACCGCCACCGGCCTCGACCTCACGGAGGTCCCGTACGACGGCACCGGGCCCGCGATGGACGACCTCCTCGGTGACCAGGTCGACTTCATGTGCGACCAGACGACGAACACGACCGAGCCGATCACGGCCGGCAGCGTCAAGGCCTACGCCGTCACCACGCCCGAGCGCATCGAGGCGCTGCCCGACGTCCCGACGACCGAGGAGGAGGGTCTGGGCGACGTGCAGGTCTCGGTCTGGCACGGCCTGTACGTGCCGGCCGGCACGCCGCAGGAGGCCATCGACGCGCTAAACGCGGCTCTCAAGGTGGCGCTCCAGGACGAGAACGTGATCACGAGCCTGGGCGACCTCGGGACGGCTCCGGTGGAGCAGGACCGAGCCACGCCTGAGGCGCACCGAGAGCACCTCCAGTCCCAGATCGAGCTGTGGCGGCCGATCATCGAGGAAGCGGGGGTGTCCGCCGGCTGACGATCCGACCGGCTCGGTGGGGGCCCGGCATGACGGCCCCCACCGCGCGTCATCGAGGGAGGTGTTCGTGCTCGAGATCCGTCGCGCGCTGAAGGACATCCTGGCCGGAGCCCTCTTCGTTGCGTTGGGTCTCGCGTTCTCCTTCGGATCGCTGGCGTACGACATCGGCACCCCGCTCCGCATGGGCGCAGGATTCTTCCCGCTCGTCGTCGGGATTGTGCTCGTCGGGTTCGGGATTGCGGTCGTGGTGAAGGGGCTCCTCGCCGGCGAGGGCGATTCCCTAGGCGGCTTCGACTTGAGGGCGGTCGTCTTCATCACCGCCGCGCTCCTCTTCTTCGCCTTCACCGTGCGGGGGCTCGGGGTCGCCCCGGCTCTCTTCGGAGGGATCCTCCTCGCCTCGCTGGGGAGGTCGCGCACGAGGGTGCACGAGGCACTCCTGATCGCGCTCGGACTGACGGTGCTCTCGATCGTCATCTTCGTCGTTCTGCTCCGGCTGCGGCTGCCGCTGACCGGGCCGTGGCTGCCGATCTGACCGATGGAGCTGTTCGACAACCTCGCACTCGGCATCGAGACAGCCGTCCGCCTCGAGAACCTGCTGTGGTGCTTCGTCGGCGTGGTGCTCGGCACCGCCGTGGGCGTGCTGCCCGGGATCGGTCCGACCGCCACGATCGCGCTGCTCCTGCCGATCACCTTCAACTTCGAGCCGGTGACCGCGCTCATCATGCTGGCCGGCATCTACTACGGGGCGCAGTACGGTGGGTCGACGACGGCCATCCTCATCAACCTGCCGGGCGAGTCGTCGGCCGCCGTGACGGCGATCGACGGTCATGAGATGGCCCGCAACGGGCGTGCGGGTCCGGCGCTGGCGACGGCGGCCATCGGCTCGTTCTTCGCCGGGTCGGTCGCCACGCTCGTCATCGTCCTCTTTGCGCCCCCGCTGGCGGGGGTGGCGCTCACGTTCGGGTCCGCGGAGCTCTTCTCCCTCGTGGTCCTCGGCCTCATCGCCTCGATCACCCTGGCCCGCGGATCGGCCGTGAAGGCGCTGGCCATGATCGCGCTCGGCATCCTGTTCGGGAGCGTGGGACAGGACCTGTACTCGGGCACGCCCCGGTTCACGTTCGGGGTGCGCGAGCTCTTCGGCGGCGTCAACTTCGTGTCGGTGGCGGTCGGTATGTTCGGCATCGCCGAGATCCTTCGGAACCTCGAGGAGGAGCGGACTCGGGAGCTCATCACGAAGAAGGTGACGGATCTCTGGCCCACCCGGGAGGACTTCCGCCGCATCACCGCTCCCATCCTGCGCGGCACGGTCCTGGGGGCGGCCCTCGGAATTCTGCCGGGCGCCGGCCATGTGCTCGCCTCGTTCGGGTCCTACTCGATGGAGAAGCGGCTCAGCAAACGCCCGCGGGAGTTCGGCCATGGTGCGATCGAGGGCGTTGCCGGTCCGGAGTCGGCCAACAACGCCGCGGCGCAGACCTCGTTCATCCCGCTCCTGACCCTCGGCCTTCCGCCGCATCCGGTCCTGGCCCTCATGTTCGGCGCCTTCCTCATCCATGGCATCACGCCGGGTCCGACGGTGATCGACAAGGAGCCCGCGCTCTTCTGGGGCCTCATCGTGTCGATGTGGGTCGGCAACCTGTTCCTGGTCCTGCTCAACCTTCCCCTCATCGGGATCTGGGTGAGGATGCTGACGATTCCCTACAAGGTTCTCTTCCCGGCGATCGTCGGCTTCGCGTGCATCGGCACCTTCTCGATTGGCCTCAATGCGTGGGACGTCCTTGCCATCGCCTTCTTCGGCGTCCTCGGCTACGTGCTGATCAAGCTCGGCGCCGAGCCCGCGCCGTTCCTGCTGGGGTTCGTGCTCGGGCCGCTGCTGGAGGACCACCTGCGCCGTGCGCTCATCATCTCGCGCGGCGACCCGATGATCTTCCTCGAGCGGCCGGTGTCCGCGGTCCTGCTCGCCCTCGCAGTCGGCGCCCTCTTCCTCGCCGTTCTGCCGACGATCCGG
>DATAKU010000061.1:0-14255 GCA_036261425.1 Candidatus Limnocylindria bacterium
CACATCCCCGAAGCCGATGTCCTCCGGCTCAATCTGCCGCAGGACAACCAGGCCGGCGGACGCTGGCTGGCCGATGCCGGCGTGGAGCTGCAGGCGTGGGACGGCCGCATGGGACGCGGACCCCAGGTGCCACGGCGCGACGACACGATCTACGCCAACGTCGTGGGCGCCCTGGGATGAGCGACGAAGGCGAGACCGCCGGCCTGGTCCTCCGCGCCCTCTCGGGGTTCTACACCGTCCTCACCGATCAGGGCGACCTCCTGGAAGCGCGCCTGCGCGGCCGCGTCAAGCGCGAGCGGCAGGCGTCGGACCTGGCGGTCATCGGCGACCGGGTGCGGGTCGAGCGCGTGCCGGACGGGACGGGAGCCATCGTGGGCGTGGAGCCGCGAGAGCGGCGATTCAGCCGGCGCCAGCCGGGCCCCCGCGGATCATGGCGCGAGGACGTGATGGTCGCCAACCCGGACCTGGTGGCCGTGGTCTTCGCCTGCGACCATCCGCCGCCGAACCCGCGGCTGATCGATCGGTTCCTGGTCGTGGCCGAGTACAACGAGGTGCCGCCCCTGCTGGTGGCCAACAAGGTGGACCTCGTCGACGAGGCGGTTGCGCAGGCCCGCTTCGGCCGCTACGAGCGCGTCGGATACGACGTCCTGTACGCGAGCGCTCGCAGCGGCGTCGGCCTCGAGGAGCTGCGGGGACGGCTCGACGGCCGGCTGTCGATCGTGACCGGACCGTCGGGCGTCGGGAAGTCGACCCTGCTCAACGCCCTCCAGCCGGGGCTGCAGCTCGCCACGGCCGAGGTCTCCGAGGCGCTGCACAAGGGCCGGCACACGACGACCCACGCCGAGCTGCTGCCGCTGGCCGGGCCGAACGGTGGCTACGTGGCCGACACCCCCGGAATCCGGGAGCTCGGGTTGTGGCAGATCCCGCCGACCGAGCTGGCGTGGTGCTTTCCCGAGTTCCGCGAGCACCTCGGCGGCTGTGCCTTCAACGACTGCAGCCACCTCCATGAGCCCCGCTGCGCGCTGCGCGCGGCCGTCGGCAGCGGCGAGGTCTCGGAGGACCGCTACGACTCCTACCGACGCATGCTGACCGGCGAGGAGCGTTGAGGCCCCTGCCCCGGATCGTCAGGTGCGCGAGATGGCACCGCGATAGAGGTCCAGCAGCCGGCTGCTGAGCCCGGGGCCCGCGCCGACCAGGTCCAGGAAGGCCGCGGCGTCGAGCGCCAGCAGCCTGCCGCTCTCCAGCGCGGTCACCGTCGCGGTTCGGGGCGACCGACGCAGCAGCCCGATCTCACCGAACACGTCGCCCGGGCCGAGCTCACGCAGGATGTGGCTCTCCCCGTCTCGATGCTGGCTGACGCGCACCCGACCGTCGGCCACCAGGTAGAAGCGATCGGCGGCATCTCCCTCGCGGATGACCACCTCGCCGGCGGCCATCGGCACCTCGACCAGGTCCCGGGCGGCCGCCTCGAGCCGCGGCGTCGGGAGGCCGGCGAAGATCGGATGCTCCAGCAGGCGCTCGCGTCCACCCTCGATCGGCGCCTCGCGACTCGCGCCGCCGGACAGCAGGAGCGCCGCAAGCGCGGCCGCGCCCACCAGCAGCGCCGACCCCACGAACACCGGGCCCACCCCGACCTGGTCGGCCAGCAGCGGCATGAGCAGCGAGCCGCCGGCGTACAGGACCGCGGAGCTCGTCTGCAGCGCGCCCATCGCGCGACCCCGCAGCTCGTCGGGCACGATGCGCTGGATGAGCGTCGTGTTCACGACCTCCAGCAGCAGGAGACCCGCGACCGCCACGCCGATGGCCAGCATGGCCGTGACCAGGTCGCCGCTCAGCGCCAGCGCCGCCAGCCCCAGGCCGCCGACCGCGCCGCCCAGCAAGAGCGGCACGCGCAGCTGTCGCGCCAGCAGTGCGCCGCCCGCCACACCGGCGAGCACCCCTCCGACGCCGGTGGCCGCATTCAAGTAGCCGGTGCCCGCCTCCCCGGCCCCCAGGACGTCCACTGCGATCACCACGGTCATGACCCCGACTCCGCCGCTCACCAGGCTCGTCGCGGAGTCCAGCACCAACGGGCCGGCCAGCGGCCGGAGCATCGACCGCCAGCCGGGGGCCGGGTCGGGGGTGGCCGCCTCATCGGTGTCGACCACCGCGGGCCGGCGCGGCGGGACCGGAAGCCGCCACAGGACGAGGGCCACCACGCCGAACGAGACGGCGTTGAGCAGGAAGGCCAGCTCCAGCCCGCCGGTCGCCAGGAGCAGGCCCGCCAGCGCCGGACCGATGATGAACGCCACGTTGTCGAGCGTGGCCCAGGCGCTGTTGGCCGGACCGAGGTCGCGCTCGTCGACCAGCATCGGCAACAGCGAGGCGATGGCCGGACCGAAGAAGGTCGAGAAGCAGGCGGCCAGGATCGAGACGGCCACGATCGCCGGCGTCGGCGCGTCCACCACGACCAGGGCGACCAGCACGAGCATGAGCAGCCCGCGCGCAATGTCGGTGACGAGCAGGACCATGCGCCGATCGAACCGATCGGCCACGATGCCGGCCGGCACGGAGAGCAGCACGTACGGCAGGATCCGCGCGGCCCCCACGATGCCGAGCAGCACGGCCGACTGGCTCTCCGCATACACCACGACCAGGATCGCGACCAGGTACAGCCAGTCGCCGATGCCCGACACGAACTCGCCGGCGAGCAGGCGGGCGAGCGCCGGGTTGCGCCGGAAGAGCTCCCGGAAGGTGCGGACCAGCGTCATCGATCGGGGGCTTGGAGCGGCGGCGTGCGGTGGCGCCAGGGGTGACGCCTCCCCGGGTTGTCGGCGATGGAGGCCAGGATGGCCTTGATCTCGAACGGCGTGAGGTCCGGGTGCTTCGAGCGGATGAGCGCCACGATCCCGGCGACGTGGGGCGCCGCGAAGCTGTTGCCCGTCGCGACCGTGCTGCCCCCGTCCTTCCAGGCGATCGGCACGTCGACGCCCCAGGCACCGAACTCGACCGGTGGGGCCGGGTTGTAGTAGAGCCGCCACGGGTCGGGCTCGTCGTGCGCCGCGACCGAGAAGACCGAGCCGAACAGCGACGGGTAGCTCGGAGCAGGAACGTTGTTCGCGGCACTGATGAGCGCGATCGAGCGGAAATAGGCGCGGTCGACCAGATCGTGGAAGACCGGGAAGAGGGCCTCGCTCTTCGAGGAGAGGCTGAGGTTGAGGACGTGGATCCCCTCGTCGATGGCCCACTCCAGCCCGGCGGCGAAGGCCGTCCCCTTGCCGCGCAGATCGGCGCCGAGGACTCGAACGGAAACGAGCTCCACCTCCGGCGCCAGCGACAGGATGATGGCCCCGCAGGCGGTGCCGTGACCGAAGAGGTCACGCGGCTCGTCCTCCACCACGCGGGGGCCGTCCTCGCCGGGCTCGACCGCCACGTTGCGGACGACCCGGCCGGCGAGACGGGGATGATCGTTCTCGAGCCCCGAGTCGATGATGCCGACCCGGATCCCCGCCCCGGTGGCACCGCCCCACGCCCAGTCGCGCGTCACGCCCCGAATCCGGGCGCTGCGCCTGAGGCCGCGACGGTCGACGAACGGTTCGGACCAGGCCGGAAGCAGCGGGTCCGTCATCGACCGGGGCGGCCGCGCTGCGCTCGCGCGGCGTGGGCCGCCAGGACCTCCAGGATGTCGGCCACGATGCCGAGCTCACGGTCGCTGAGGTCGCGCAGCCGGGTCACCTGATCCACCACGCGCCAGAAGGGCTCTGCCGCGTCGGCGTCGTCCAGCTGGATGGTGACGGCGGAGACGACAGCCTCGAGCTGATCGGCGGCCAGTCCGGGCTCGACCCGGGCCAGCGCGCCGCGCAGGAGGCTGGCGGTGTCCCGTTGCACGCGCGCCGCGGCCAGGGCGACGGTGGCCTGCCCGGCGAAGACGCCCAGCAGCTCCAGGTCCTGGAGCGAGAAGGTGGGTGAGCTGCGCTTGTCGAGCACCTGCAGCACCCCCAGCGTCCCACCCTCGTGGACGAGCGGCGCGGCGGCGATGGAACGCGGCACGTAGCCGGTCCGCTCCGCCACGGACTGATCGAAACGGGGATCGTCCTTCACGTCCGAGAGGGCGATCGGCTGGCCGGTCGAGAAGACGTAGCCCGCAATCCCCTGGGTCGGCGCGACCGACAGACCGATGGCGCCGGCACCCTTGGCGCCGGCGGCAACGCGGAACTCGAGTCGATCCGGGTTGGGCTCGAACAGCGCGATGGAGGCCGCCTCCGCGTCGAACAGTCGAGCGGTGGCGTCCACGATGCTCTGGAGCAGGCGCGTCTCCACGTCACCCTGGACGCGCCTCGCGACAGCCGAACGCCGCGCCGCCGCAACGAGTGCGGCGAGCGCGGCTTCGGTGGGCGATTGGGCCACGCTAGCGCTTCAGAACGGCGTGGCCCTCGGTGTCGTCGTCATCGGCGCGGCGCAGGATGCCGTGGCCCTCGGTGTCGACCTCATCGTCGGCCCGCCGCAGCACGCCATGGCCCTCGGTGTCGTCGTCGTCGGCTCGCCGGAGCACGCCGTGGCCCTCGGTGTCGTCATCCTCGGCTCGGCGGAGCACGCCGTGGCCCTCGGTGTCGTCGTCATCGGCCCGGCGCAGGATGCCGTGGCCCTCGGTGTCGATGTCCTGCCTGCGATCGTCGTCCATGATGTGACCCTCCACTGAATCGTCTTCGTTGTTGTCGTCCCAGGCTTCCCCGCCGAGCGAACCCGGCCTGGAGAAGCCTTCCATCGGCGGTCGCCGCCTGAACCTGTCCATCCCCTCTGCGTTCCTCCTTCATGTGAGCTGATCGGCGTCTTCTCTGGACCCTACGGGGGTTCGCGCATCCGGGGCATCGGGGCAGCGACACCTTTCGTGTCGTCTTGGCGACATCGAGTCGGTCGTCTCATCGCGCAGCGCGCGATTCGAGGGCGGGGAGGTCGGCAATCACCAGCGTGTCTCGCTCGATCCGCAGCAGGCCGTCGTCGACCAGGTCGCTGAGCAGGCGGTTCACGCTCTGGCGCGTTCCGCCCACCATCGCGGCGAGGTCGGACTGGGTGAACGGCCAGTCGAGGGTCACCTCTCCCGCGACATGATCCGGATGAGCGTCGCGGGCCAGGCGCGCCAGGCGCATGGCCAGGCGGCCGGCGAGATCCAGGAAGTGAAGCTCCTCGACGTGGCCCGTCAGACGGCGCAGCTCCTCGGCCAACGCGTGCAGCAGGGCCTGGACCAGGCGCGGATCACTGGCCAGCAGCCTGAGGAACTCTTCGCGGGGAAGGGTGAGGGTCTCGGTCGGCTCCAGCGCCGTGGCGGTGGTCGAGCGCGGCGCACCGTCCAGGAGCGCGAGCTCACCGAAGAACTCGCCCGGACGCAGCGAGGTGATGATCGCCTCGTCACCGTCCGGCGAGGGAAGGACGATCTTGACCGCCCCCGAGACGACGACCTGGAGGGAGTCGCCCAGGTCGCCCTGGTGGAAGATCACCTCGTTCCGCCTGAATCGACGCCGGCGCATCCGTTGGGCAAGCGCCGTCATGCCGTCCTCACCCACGTGCGCGAAGAGCGCGCAGCGGCGCAGCGCCTCGACGACATCCGGCAGGTCCACGGCATTCCTCGACCGATTCAGCGCTGGGCAGCGGTCCACAGGGTCGCGCCTCCGACTGTCCCCCGTCAAGCATCGCCGTGCTCCTCACGCGTCGCCCCGGCGACACCCGGGCGGTCCGTCGATTGACCTCGCCGGGGTCAGCTGCGCCATCGTCAACGTCGCGGCGCCGTCCGATCATCGGCGCAGACAGATGAGCCGACAGGCTCGAGGAGGATCCGATGCTTGGCCCGAACACCCACAGCTTCCGCGCCGCGACCCAGGAATACGACGAGCGGCTGCGCCACGCGGCCCGGATCCGCCTCGCCGCCCGGGATCGCCACGACCAGACGCTCCCCGTCGACACATCGGCCCACCGCCGCATCACCGTTGCTCGGCTGAGCAGGGCGATGGGCGCAGCGCTCGTGGCCGGAGCGGCTCTGGCCACTGCCGTCGCGGCGGCCACCTCCGCCGCCGGTTCCGGAGGCGTGACGCTCATCCGCTGACGCGGGCCGACACCAGATCGACTGACGCCGAGGGTCCCGAGCCCTCGGCGTCCGGCTGTTCGGCCTGTGGTGACGGCCGCCCGCATCGGGTAGAATCGCGAACGCCCGGGCGGGAATAGCTCAGTTGGCAGAGCGTCTGCTTCCCAAGCAGAAGGTCGCGGGTTCGAGACCCGTTTCCCGCTCCACGCCGAAACGTCGAACGGCCCGGCTCTCGCCGGGCCGTCGTGGTGTCCGCGGTCGCGCGGGACTCAGGCGGGCCGGATGTTCTGGTTGCGGTGGAAGATGTTCCGCGGGTCGTATCGGCGCTTCACCTGGGCCAGCCGCTCGAAGGTGCCGTTCGGGTAGGCCTGCCGGATCCGCTCCTCCCCCTCGTCCTCGAGGAAGTTGGCGTAGACGCCGTTCCCCTTTGGCTCGAGCGCGGCGAAGAGGGAGCGGTTCCAGGCGGTGGCGCCGTCGACCAGCTCTGGCGCCGGGAACGCGTTGATGATCACGACCTGCACGGCCGCGCCGCGGTGAGCGAAGGCGGTGGCACCCGCCGGGACCCGACCCATGGCGCCACCCAGCACCCGCAGCTGGATCATCGAAGCGGGCGGCGCAGCCGCATACGCCTCGAGGATGGCATCGACCGACGCATCGTCCAGGACGTCCATGAACAGCGACCGGGTGGTGCTCGGGTGCGGCTGCTCGCCCTCGGCGGTGAACTGGTAGATGCCCGGGTACGGCATCGGCATCACGCCCTCGCCGTAGGGCGTCGCGACGGCGCGGAACGGGGCGATCGCCGCCTGTCCCTCGTCCGCCTCGCCGGCGTACACGAACATGACGACCACGCTGGGCTTGCCATGATGCTCCTCTGCCACGAAGGGCACGGGCGGCACCGGCATGATGAAGTTGATGGTGGTGAGCTCCTCGGGTGCCGCGCCGGCGATCGGCACCAGGCTGCGCAGCACGTCGCGCGTCAGGGGCATGAACAGGGCCCCGCCAAGGATCTCGGCGACGGGATGGAGCCGGAAGCGGAAGCGGGTCACGATGCCGAAGTTGCCGCCGCCACCACGGATGGCCCAGAAGAGCTCGGGCTCCTCGGTCTCGGACACCGTCCGGACCTCGCCGTCGGCGGTCACGACCTCCGCGGACACCAGCGAGTCGATGGTCAGGCCGTGCTTGCGAGCCAGCCACCCGATGCCGCCGCCCAGGGTGAGGCCTCCGACCCCGACGGATGCGGTGTCGCCGAACGGGACGGCCAGGCCGTGCTCGGCCGCGGCGGCCGTCACTTCGCCGGCGGTCAGGCCCGCCCCGACCCAAGCCAGACGCCGATCGGGGTCGATGTGCAGGCTGCGGAGGTCGCGCAGGTCGATGACCAGCGTGCCGTTGCCGGACGAGTGGCCGGCGAGACTGTGTCCTCCGGCCCGCACCGCGATCTCGATGTCGTTACGGGCAGCGAAGCCGATGACGGTCGCGATGTCACCCGCGTCCGCAGCTCGAACGATGGCGATCGGACGGCCCTGGTGGGCAAGGTTCCAGATGCCGCTGGCGGCGGGAAAGTCATCGTCGGCTGGACGGAGGAGCCGGCCGCGCAGTGCGCCGGCGAGCGCGTCGAGATCGGCGGGAGCCGAGCCGACGTGCATGGTGATAGCGGCATCCATCGGTGGTGTGGTCCTCGTGTGAGCGGATGGAGGAATCGGCCCTCATCCTCATCGGACCGAGGCGGGATCTCATCGGACCTCCGCCGGGCGGGGCGCTCCGCATCGGTCCCGGGACCTGCTACGTCAATTGGTGGATATCCTGTCGGCATGCCCGACGGTCCTCCCGCCGCAGACCCCTGGCGCCACACCGTCCGCTTCCCGGTGCGCCAGTACGAGCTGGACCTGCTCGGCCACGTGAACAACGCCGTCTACCTCAACTGGGTGGAGCAGGTCGCCATCGACCACGTGGAGGCCATGGGCTTCGGCCGCGACTGGTCGCTCTCGCGTGGCGGCGCCTGGGTGGTGCGCGAGCACCACGTGACCTACCGGCAGCCGGTCGTCTACGGCGACGTCGTCCTGGTCACCACCATCCCGACCGAGCTCGCCGGTGTGCGCGGCGTGCGACGGACGGAGATCCGTCGCGAAGCCGATGACACGCTGACGACCGAGGTCGTCAGCCACTGGGTCTGGGTGCGCACCACCGATGGGCGCCCGGCGCGCGTGCCGGCCGAGCTGCTGGCGGTGTATCGCAGCTAGTTGTCCGGCGCGAAGGTGCTCAGCAGGGCGATCCAGAGGAGCACGGCGACGATCAGGGACAAGAGTTCGGCAGTCGGCATGCAGCAATGACGCCGGCGGAGCGAATCCGGATGCATGTCGAATGACGTAGGTCAGGATCGCCGACAGGAACGACCCGCCGCGCCGAGCGCGACTGCCGGTTCTGGCCTGCCGCATGCTGTTGCGGCCCGCATGACGACCGTCGACGCCACCGCCCCTGCCATCGCTCTCGAGGAGGTCGAGGCCCCTCCATGGGCCATCCGCGCCGAGCAGCCACTCGACCTGGACCTCATCCACGATCTGCATCGCGCCGCCTTTCGCCGCCCCGAGGAGGCCGAGCTCGTCGATGCCATACGGTCCGGCCCGGACTTCATCCCCGAGCTGTCGCTGGTGGCCGCCACCGATGACGGCAGCGTCCTCGGCCACGTCCTCGTCAGCCGGGTGACATTCCAGCCCGACGGCGACGGGGAGGCCCGACGGGATGCGCTGGCGCTGGCGCCGCTGGCGGTCCTGCCGCCCCACTGGGGCCGCGGCATCGGGTCGGCGCTGGTCCGGGCAGTCCTCCCGACCGCGGACGCTCGCGAGGAGCCGTTCATCGCCGTCCTGGGATCGCCCCAGTTCTACGGCCGCTTCGGGTTCACCGCGGCATCGGACTTCGGCATCCGGAGCCCGTACGACGACGCCGGGGACGCCTTCCAGGTGCGTCCGCGTGGCGGCGAAAGCCTGCCGCCCGGAACCATCTCCTATCCGCCGATGTTCGGTAGCGTCTGACCGTCAGTCGTGCGGCTCCTCGAGGGCCGCGGACACCGAGATCTCGACGTTTCCCGCAAGTGCCCGCGAGATCGGGCAGTTCTCGCCGGCACCGCGTGCGGCCTCGTCGAAGGCCGCATCATCGAGCCCGTCGACCACGCCCACCACGTCGAGCACCGAGCTCGTCACCGCCCACGCGTCCCCGACCTTGGCGAAGGTCACCGACGCTGAGACGTGAAGGTGGTCCGGCGGCGTGCCGGCCCGCGTGAGGGCGCCGGACAGGGCCATCGAGAAGCACGAGGCGTGGGCCGCGGCCAGGAGCTCCTCCGGCGAGGTCCGTCCGCCGGCGTCCTCGGTCCGGGACGCCCACGAGACGGGCAGGTCGGTGAACAGCTCGCTGGTCCCGGCCGATACCGTGCCGGAACCCTCGGCCAGGGTGCCGGTCCAGGTCACCGTGGCGGTTCGCGTGGCAGCCATGTCGATCCTCTCCTTCGCTAGACTCGGGCCGATGCCAGCCTACCCGATGCCTCGCCCGAGCGGTCCCGGCCGCCGGTGAGGGGCATCCTGGACCTGCCGGACGTCCTGGCCGACCTCCGCGGTCAAGCTCGGGCGCGGGCGGATCGGCTCCTGGACGTGCGCGTGGCGCGCGCGACCATCGAACTGCCAACCGAGATGGAGCCCTGGGTCCAGCGCACGTTCGGCTCGTTGGACGAAGTCCGGACCCAGCAGGTCGTGAAGGTCACGAACCGGGCAACGCTGGAGGCGGCCCTCATCGCGCCGCTCCGCGCTCGCCGCCCGATCGACGGCCCGGCCGTCGCCAGCCACCTGGCCGATGAGATCGCATCCACGCATGACGATCCCTTCTGCCACCCCCTTGCCGGCACCCCGGCCGACACGTTCGGCCGCGTCCACGGCCGTGGCGTGACATCCGGCGCGAACGTCGCCCTGGCCGACGCCCACCATGCCGTCCTCGTCTTCGCGGAGCACGATCCGCTCGCGTTCGACGCGGCCTTCGCCGCCGAGGTGCTGGCCAGCGGCCGCGCGTGGGCCGATCGCAGCCGGGCGACGGACCCGGAGTCGTGCAACTACCTGTTGGTCTGGAACTGCCTGTGGCGGGCCGGGGGCTCGATCGTGCACGGCCACGCCCAGGCGTTCCTCGGGGCGGGGCCGCACTACGCCCGGCTGGAGCGGTTCCGGCGCGACGCGACGGCGTATGCCGCAACGTCGGGGTCCGGACTGGTGGAGGACCTCGTGGCCCTGCACCGCGACGTCGGGCTGGCGATCGACGGAGCCGACGGCGTCACCGTCCTGGCGCACGTCACGCCAGCCAAGGAGCGCGAGGTCCTGGTCGTGGGCACGGCCGGGATGGACGAGCGGGAGCCAGCGTTCGCCGCCGCCCTGGGCGACACGCTGGTGGCCTATCGCGACCACCTGGGCGTGCGCGCCTTCAACCTGGCGCTGTGGCGTTCGCCGCTCGGCGGTCCCGACGACCATCCTCCGATCGTCCGCATCGTGGACCGCGGTGATCCGTTCCAGCGAGCCTCGGACATCGGGGCCATGGAGCTCTACGGCACGCCGATCGTCGGCAGCGATCCCTACACGGTCGTGCGCGACCTCTCCATCGGCTGATCAGGAGGCATAGGTCTTGACAACGCTATTGTCAGGGTATATATCCATGTCGTGATCGTCACGCCACGTGACGAAGTGGGCATCGAGTCCGTTTCGATCAAGGAGGTGATGGTTCGACCATGGCGATGCTGACCCGCTGGAATCCGGTTGGCGAGGTCCTGTCGCTGAAGCAGGCGATGGACCGGCTGTTCGAGGACTCGTTCGTCAGCCCCACCGGCTGGACGACCCTCTCCAACGGCCAGGCCATGCCACTGGTGGATGTCTACGAGCTGGGCGACGAGGTCGTCGTGACCGCCGCCATGCCGGGCATCCGGCAGGAGGACGTCGAGGTCACGCTGTCCGGCCAGACCCTGACGCTCAAGGGCGAGTTCAAGGCGGACGAGAACGTCACGCGCGACCAGATCGTCTACCAGGAGCGTCGCTACGGCGCGTTCCACCGGCAGATCCCGCTTCCGGTGCGCGTCGACGGCGACAACGTGGAGGCCACCTACGAGCAGGGCATCCTGACCCTGCGCATCCCCAAGGCGGCCGAGGTCAGGCCGCGGCACATCGAGATCAAGCCTGCCGCGAAGCAGCTGACCTGACGGCCAGCCCACGTCGATCGTCGGCGGCACGGTTCCCGCCTTCGCGCGAACGAGCCCGCTCCGCCCCGCGGAGCGGGCTCACCATGTCGAGTACGATGCGGCCGTGTTCGAGCTGCGACGAGATCCGGTCACCGGCTGGTGGTCGGCCATCGTCGCGGATCGGGCCTTCGACCGGCGATCGTTCGAGATCGGCGCGCACCCGGTGGAGGGCACCCATTGCCGCCACTGCGACGAGGCACCGGACGAGGAGGGCACGCATCACGTCCGCCGCGTCCCGCTTCGATCCGACGCGTTCCATCGGATCGACTCGACGAAGGAGCGCGCAGCGCAGCTGTCCCTGAGCGAGGTCGAGCGCGCCACCGGGTCGTGGGAGATCCTGGTCGGCCCGCGTGGCCATCACGAGCGCATGGCCGATGCCTCCCCCCAGCTGGCCGGGGCGCTGGTGCGCGCGGCGCGGGACGCGATGCGCTCCATCGGCGCGGCCCCGCGCGACCGCGACGCCGAGGGCCGCACGGAGGCCCTCTACATCCAGCTCCTCCAGAGCTACGGGATGCAGGCCGGGTCGCGCAGCCAGCATCTCAACGTCGAGCTGTACGCCATCCCGCAGGTGCCGCACTGGGTGGCCGAGGAGATCGGCGGCGGCGCGCGCCAGATGATCAAGACCCGCCGCTGCGTGTGGTGCGCGCTGGCCAGCTCGGAGGAGGACCGCGGCGAGCGCCTCGTCTTCGCCGACCATCATGCCGTCGTCTTCACGCCGGCCGCCAGCCGGTCGGCCTTCGAGATGATGGTCGTGCCGCGCGAGCATCAGGCCGACTTCACCGAGCTGGACGACGAGGCGATCACGGACGCGACCGCCACCCTGCAACGAGCGCTCCACGCCCTCGATGCGCTGGGCGACCCGCCCTACAACCTGTTCCTGCACACCGCGCCCGCCGGTGAGCGGCTGGACCAGACCTTCCACTGGCATTGGGAGATCCACCCGCGCCTGCGGGTGATCGCCGGATTGGAGCGCGCCACCGCCCTCGCGGTGAACCCGGCGGCGCCGGAGTACGCCGCCGAGATCCTGCGCGGCCACCTCCAGCAGTAACAGAAGCGAGTGGCCATGCGTCAGGGCACGGGAGGGGAGGCCAGCGTGTGGAGGACGAGGTGCTTTCGATGGTGCTTCCCGGCCGCGTCCCATGGGATGCTGCCGCGGTGAGCCATGCCACCGCAGCTCGGGAGCGGGCCTTCGCCCGGCTCTTCGAGGAGTTCTCCGCACCCATCTACAACTACGTCCTGCGCATGGTCGGCGACGCGGACCGAGCGGCCGACGTCGCGCAGGACACGTTCATCAAGGCCTACCGCAAGCTCGACACCCTGACTGATGCCGCCTCGACCCGATCCTGGCTGTACCGAATCGCCACGAACACCGCCATCGACGACATGCGCCGCCGGCGCATGGTCTCGCCGATGGGCGACGACGCCGCGATGTACGACCAGCGCCCCGACCACCGGCCGGGTCCGGAGGCCCAGGTGATGGCCGCCTCCCTGGACGACCGGGTCCAGCGCGCGCTCCTGAAGCTGAGACCGAACCACCGGCAGTGCCTGCTCCTCAGTGACCTGGAGGACATGAGCGCGCAGCAGATCGGCGAGGTGATGGGGCTCTCGTACGCCGCGGTCCGCACGCTGCTGTGCCGCGCGCGTGGCGAGATGCGGCGCGCCCTGGCCGCGGAGGGCTTCCAGCGATGAGCGTCGATGGCGGCCGGCACGAGGCGATGGAGGAGCTGATCAGCGCCTCGCTCAATGGCGAGCTCAACGAGGCGGAGCGCCAGCGACTGGACGTGCACCTCGACGGCTGCGCGCGCTGCCGGCAGACCCTGGCAGCCTTCGCCGAGCAGCGCCGCGTGGTGGCCGGCCTCCGTCACATGGCCCCTCCTCGCGACCTCGGCGCCCGGGTGCGAGCCGGGATCGAGGCCGGGCGCCTCGCATCGGTGCCCTGGTGGCGGCGGCCGGTCGCCATCTTCACGGCCATCGGCGGCAGCCTGGCGGCCGTCGCCGGCGTGCTGCTCGCCCTCGTCATCCTGGGCGGCATCCCGGACAGCGACCCGGTGGGCGAGGCCTCAGCCTCCCCGACCCCGATGGCGACCGCTTCCGTCGATCCGACCACGGTCCCGGCGAGCCCCTCGGTGGCTCCCTCGGCATCGGTCGCGCCGACCCCGACCGCCACGCCGGAGGCGACGCCGCCGGCCACCATCGGCCGCGGTGCCGTGAACTACCTGCAGTGGGAGGGCACGCTGGCCGACAGCGAGCTGTCGTTCCACGGCTGGGACCCGATGACCGACACGACCGCGCAGCTCCGACTCGACCTGCCCGACCGCGGCCAGCCGCAGGCGGCGGCGCTGTCGCCGGACTACCGCTGGCTGGCCTACCAGGTGCCCTTCGGACAGAAGGGCACGAACCAGGTCCTGGCGGTCCATCTCATGACCAGCCGGGTCTACGAGCTTGGCGAGACGCCGGACGGATCGGTCTTCTCGCAGCGCATGAGCTGGTCGCCGGACAGCCGCTACCTGGCCTACACGCGGGCCAACGTGGACCAGGGCGCCGGGCCCGATGCCTGGCTGTTCGACACAGAATCGGGCGAGCCGTCGCAGGCGACCGGCACCGGGTCCACCTACGTGGCGGGCTTCGTCCCGGCCGGGGACGCCGCCGGCTCGCTGCTCGTGAGCGTCGCGGGCGAGACGCCGGTCACGTATCCGCTCACGGCCGAGCAGCTGGCGAGCGGCGAGCGCCCCGATCCCGGGGCGGTCGACGGTCGCCTGGAGGCCGTCTTCCAGCCGCTGCTGTCGCCCGACGGGCGGTACGCCGTCTTCTGGCGCGGTGCCATGCGCCAGGAAGGAGCGGGCTGGGCCATCGACACCGGGGGCATGCTCTACCTGACCGGCGAGCCCGTCGAGGGATCGCCGAGCTGGTCGGGCGAGGAGCTCTTCCCGACCCTGCCGGTCG
>DATAKU010000063.1:0-15079 GCA_036261425.1 Candidatus Limnocylindria bacterium
CCGGCTTCCGGCGGGGCGTCGGCACCGATCCCGGCGGCGGCGCGGAGCGCCTCGACCACGGCCCAGACGGTGATGCCGTCCCCGTAGGAGAGGCAGCGACCGCGGACCACGATCCCGCGACCGTCCAGGCTCGTCACCACCTCGCGGATGAGCCGGGACTTGCCCACCCCGGCATCGCCGATGACCGTCGCCAGTCGGGCCGTTCCGCCCTGGAGCGCCTCGTCCACCAGCGCGCGGAGCCGGCGCAGCTCATCGTCGCGACCCACCAGGGGCTGGTCCGCGCGTCGGGCGAGCCCGTCCGCTCCGGCGCGCACCTCGACGAGCCGATAGGCGGCCACGGGTTCAGCCTTGCCCTTGAGCACCAGGGGCTCCACCGGCTCGACGTCGACCGCGTCGCGTACCAGCTGCCACGTCAGATGGCCGACGAGCACCTCGTTCGGACCCGCCGCCTGCTCGAGGCGCGCCGCGGTGTTGACCGTGTCGCCGGTGACCAGCCGCTGCTGCGTGCTCGCGTCTCCGGTGACGACCTCGCCGGTATTGACGCCGGTGCGGTTGGTGAGCCGGATCCCGTAGCGCGCCTCCAGCTCGTGGTTGAGCGAGGCAAGCACGGCCTGCGTTTCTCGCGCCGCGCGCACCGCGCGCAGGGCATCGTCCTCGTGCACCCGCGGCAGCCCGAAGACAGCCATGATGGCGTCGCCGATGAACTTCTCGATCGTGCCGCCGTGGCGTCGGAGCACGGAGGTCATCGCGTCGAAGTAGCTGCTCATCACTGCCCGCACCGACTCGGGGTCCAGCGCCTCCCCGAGCTTCGTCGAGCCCTGCAGGTCGCTGAAGACGATCGTCACCACCCGGCGCTCTTCCTGCGGCGACGGCGCCTGTGCCAGGGGCGTGCCGCAGTAGCCGCAGAGGCGGAAGCGCTCGGGGTTCTCCTCGCCACAGCTCGGGCAGATCTGCATCTGAGCCCGATTGTACGGGCGGGGATCGCCGGTCCCTCAGGCGGCGACGGCCACCTCGTGACGTTCACCCGGCGCCAGCAGGGCGAGGACGCGCAGCGCCTCCTCGCGCAGGGCCGTGGCCGTGCGGCGGTCGAGCGAGCCGAAAGGCATCAGCTCCACCCGCGCCGCGCCGTCCGCACGGTCCAGCTGCCACGTGCCGGCCACGAAGCCGTCGACCAGGAAGGTCGGCAGCACGTCCGCATTCTTCGTGAAGACCGCGGCGCGGTGCGCGTCAGCGATCACCCGCTGGCGCGTCTTCGTGGCGTGGGACAGAAGCAGGCTGTCCCAGCGCGCCAGCAGACGAACCGGCACTTCGGTCACCGGATCCGGACGTGGCGCCTCGACGAGGTCGAAGAGCACGCGTCCGTCGTCGCCCCGCAGGGTGACCACCTCGTCGTCCAGGGCGGCGAGCGCGTCCCGCCACGCGCCGAGCCCGCCCTTGCCGCGGCCCACGTAGGCGGCCAGATCCTCGACCGATGCGGGTCCGAACGCGGCCAGGTAGCGGCGGGCGACGTGGGCGCGGGCCGCCGCCTCGTCGATCGGGGGCGGCTCCGTCCCGAGCCAGTGGGTCGCCAGCGCGTAGCGCGACCGACCGTATCCCTCTCCGTCGTGGGGCACGTGGACGAGGGGGACGAGGGCGGAGAAGTGCCGCCACGCGGCGCGCACCACGATCTGGCTCTGTTGTTGGCGCCACGCCGGCCGGGTCGTGGCGGTGGCCTCCGCGCCGACCTCGGCCGCCATGAGCCGGTCCAGCTCGAGCGAGCTGCGCGGCCCCTCGCGCAGGGCGGCGAGGGCCACCTCGTGCGCGGCGAGCATCCGGCGGCCAAGCGGGGAGTCGACCGGATCGGCCTTCAGGAGGAGCCGCCACTGCGACAGCCTGAGTGGCTGGACCACGGCGAACATGGGCCACAGGTCCGCGGCGTCCACGACGTGGATGGTGATGCGCATCAGCGAGCTGCGAACGACCTCGCGCCGCTCGAGCGCTCCGCCGAGGTCCGCGGCGGCCGGCGTCGCCGCGCGTGACGCCAACGCGACGGGCGGCCATTCGGGGTGCTGCGCCTGGAGGGAGCCGGCACGACGAACCGCCTCGGCCGCTGCGGTGTCGAATGGCTCGAGCAGGCCCTGGCGCGCCAGGGTCGCGCGGTTGAGGGCGCGGACGGAGAGAGCGCCCGTTGCTGCCACCCGGCTCAGCCCAGGCGGCGGATGACCCCGACGACCTTGCCCTGGATCTGGACATCGGTCGCGTAGATCGGCTCCATCTCGGCGTTCGCCGGCTGCAGGCGGATACGGTCCTTCTCGCGGAAGAAGCGCTTCAGCGTGACGCCGTTGTCCTCGAGCAGCGCCACCACGATGTCACCGTCCCGGGCGGTGGCCTGGGGCTGAACGATGACGAAGTCGCCATCGTCGATCAGGGCGTCGATCATGCTCTTGCCGCGGACGCGCAGCACGTAGGAGTCGGGCCGAGCCTCGAGCGAGGCCGGGACCTCGAGCGTCTCCGACGGTTCCTCGTAGGCCTCGATCGGCTGCCCGGCGGCGATCTCGCCCATGACCGGCAGCGACAGCGTCTCGCGCTCGACCGGCATGCGGAACGGCGTGACCTTGCTGCCGTCGGCGGGGCGGGAGGTTCGCGCGGCCGGGGTGGTCAGCCGAAGGGCGCGCGAGGCGTGCGTGCCGCGCTCGAGCAGCCCGTCCTTCTCGAGGGCGATGAGGTGATGATGGACCGCGCTGGTCGACGCGAGGCCCACGGCATCGGCGATCTCGCGCACGGACGGCGGATAGCCGCGTTCCGTGACCGTGCGGGCGATGCAGTCGAGGATTCGCTGCCGCCGCTCGGCATCATGCCTGGTCAAGATCTCCCTCCGCGCTCGCTGCGCTTGGTCATCGCACCGGACCGTAGCAGAACGCATGTTCTATTGTCAAACTTGGACGGACGCTGCGCTCTGCTATCATGCCGACCCCATCCGCCGCAGGCAGCAAGAGGCCTGAGTGTGAAGATCTCCGCGTCCGCGCGCTACATGCGCATGGCTCGTCTCGTCATCAAGCTGCCCACCTACGCCCGCGTGGTGTGGGGCATCCTGCGCGATCCCCGCACGCCCATCGGTCTCAAGGGCATGCTGGCCGCCGCGCTGGCCTACGTGGTCATGCCGGTGGACCTCATCCCCGACGTGATTCCGATCATCGGCCAGGCGGATGACCTGACCGTCCTGCTGCTGGTGCTCGACCTGTTCATTCAGAACGCGCCTCCGGAGGTGCGGGCGGAGCACGCCGCCCGGGCTCGGGACGGGACGGCGGACCTCGACCGCGATCTCGAGCGTCTCCGGGGCCTGATGGGGCATCGCTTCGACCGGATCCGGGACAACCTGCCCGAGCTGTTGGACCGATACGGTCGCACGCGCGATCCCAACGAACTCAAGCGCGCCCTGGCGTCCTGGCGACGTCGGCGGTCGCACGCCACCACACCGAAGGAGCTCGAATGAAGGTCATCCTGAAGAACGACGTGAAGGGCCTCGGTCGCGAGGGCGACCTCAAGGAGGTCAAGGACGGCTACGCCCGAAACTTCCTGTTGCCCACCGGCAAGGCGGTGATCGCCGACAAGGGCGCGCTCGCGAACTGGGAGCGCCACCGCGAGCAGCGCGAGGAGCGCGACCGAACCGTGAAGGCGGAGGCCGAGGCCATGGCCGAGCGCCTCAACGAGCTGAAGATCGAGATCCCGGTCAAGGCCGGCGAGCGCGGGCGTCTCTTCGGGGCGGTCACCTCGCACCAGATCGTGGAGGCCATCCGTCGCGAGGGCATCGAGATCGACCGCCACGCCCTCCACCTGCGCGAGCCGATCAAGACGCTCGGCGACTACAAGATCGACGCGCGGCTGATGCCGGGCGTGGAGGCGCTCGTCAGCGTCCACGTCGTTCCCCAGGAGTAGGCCGGGTCGAGGGGCTGCCGGCGGCGGGGTTTCCGCGAGCCGGCAACGGGCATCGGGTCGGTGCGGGGTGCCGGCGGCGAGCTCGAGCTTCCCTTCGGCAGCCAACGTTCAGACCACGAGCACACCGGCGCGCATCGATAGGGCAGCCGACGCGTGAGTCTGGCCGCGCCAGCGCCCTCGCGACCGACGAGCTGTCACGAACCACCGCCAGGCTTGGCTGCATGCGAGACGGTCCGATCCACATCGGCAGCGTCGCGATGTGGACAACCTTCGTTGATAACCCGGTTGTGGCGCGGCCCACTGGAGCGTCACGATGACGGCGCGCCCGGTGCTCGACGGTCCTCAATCACCACGGACCGGCCGGGCGTTCCCCTCGCCCCGCGCAAGGAGCCAGCCTCGCCGTGCCCATGACCCGCCGCCGATGACGATCCGACCCGAACCCCGACCATGAGCATCGACAAGCTCGCTCCCCAGGCGGTTGAGGCGGAGCAGAGCGTCCTCGGCTCGATCCTGATCGACGCGGATGCCATCCTCCGCGTCGCGGACTTCCTGCGGCCGCAGGACTTCTACCGCGCCCAGCACGCGGACGTCTACGAGGCGATGCTGTCGCTCCACGGGCAGCGCGAGCCCATCGACCTGGTCACGCTCGGTGACGAGCTGCGCCGACGCGACAAGCTGGACGGGGTCGGTGGCCCGGCGTACCTGACCACGCTGATGAACGCGGTGCCCACGGCGGTCCACGCAGAGCATTACGGACGGATCGTCGAGCGCAAGGCGGTGCTGCGCAATCTCATCAGCGCGGCCGGCAAGATCGCCGCGGTCGGCTACGAGGAGGCGAACGACGCCGAGGTCGCCATCGACCGGGCCGAGTCGATCCTCTTCGAGATCAGCCAGCGCCGGACCGATGGGGGCTTCGACTCGCTGTCCACGCTGCTCGGCCAGGCCTACGATCGGCTCGAGTATCTCCACGAGCACCGCGGCCAGATCCTCGGGGTGCCGACCGGCCTCAGCCAGCTCGACGCGCTGCTGGGCGGCTTCCAACCCTCGGACCTCGTCATCCTGGCCGCCCGTCCATCGGTCGGAAAGACCTCGATGGCGCTCAACGTGGCGCAGCACGCGGCCGTCCGGGAGCGGAAGAAGGTCGCCGTCTTCAGCCTCGAGATGAGCAAGGAGCAGCTCGCGCTGCGGCTCCTCAGCGCGGAGACCGGCATCAACCCACGGCCGCTCCAGACCGGATTCGTGGACGAGACCGACTGGAGCAAGATCGCCACGGTCATGAACGACATGGCCTCGGCGCCGATGTGGATCGACGACTCCCCGGCGCTGTCGGTCATGGAGCTGCGAACGAAGGCCAGGCGGCTGGAGGCGGAGCAGCACGGGCTGGACCTGGTGATCGTCGACTACCTGCAGCTCATGCAGGCCTCCACGCCCAACAAGGATGCGAACCGCGTGCAGGAGGTCAGCGAGATCAGCCGCGGGCTCAAGCAGCTGGCGCGCGAGCTGAAGGTCCCGGTGGTCGCCCTGTCGCAGCTGTCGCGCGGCGTGGAGCAGCGCGGCACGGCCGAGCCGCGCCTGTCCGACCTCCGGGAGTCCGGCTCGATCGAGCAGGACGCGGACGTGGTGATCTTCCTCTACCGGGAGGGGGAGCAGAACCCCGACGCGGAGGTGGAGCTCATCAAGGCCAAGGTCGCCAAGCACCGCAACGGGCCCATCGGCGAGGTGCCGCTCCAGTTCCGCAAGGCGAACACGCGGTTCTACACCGTGGCCGCCCGCGAGGAGATCGCCGCGTACTGAGAGCCGCACCAACCGAGCAAGCGCTCGGCTCGCCGGGCATCCGGCCTTGATCGCCGGTGTACACTCGGGCGCTAGTAACGACCGGCCGTCCTCGCGTTCTGATCCGAGTTCCGATCCGCGCCCGTAATCGACCGCAGATCCAGGGCCCGCGCGCAGACCGCGACCGTCCAAACCCTGGTCGGGCGTTCGACACAGGAGGCACTGGAAGGGTGTACAGCGACAAGACCATCCGCTGTCGCGACTGCGGCATGGACTTCGTCTTCTCAGCCGGTGAGCAGGAGTTCTACGCCGGTAAGGGGTTGATGAACGAGCCCCAGCGCTGCCAGAGCTGCCGGGCGATCGCGAAGCAGAACCGCGCCCTGGGCATCTCCACCGGCGGGGGCAACGGCGGGCAGCGCGAGATGCACGCCGCCGTGTGCGCGGAATGCGGAGGGCAGGCGCTGGTCCCGTTCCTGCCGCGCAACGACCGGCCCGTGTACTGCTCCAACTGCTTCGATAAGGTGCGCGCTCGGAGCTGAGGCCTTCCCCGCATCCGGAATGGGCGCCGTCGAGACGGCGCCCTTCGCATGTCCGGCCTGCCCGCCGGAGCCGAGGCGGCAGCGGACGTCGCGGAAGCCCATCCGGTCAGTCACACGGGCCGATCGCTGAGGCATCTGGCAGCTGACCCCGGCTGGGGTACGATGCGGGACGTCCCCGCACCGAGGCTTCGATCCGTCACGCCATGTCCGTCATCGCCGTCGTCGGCGCCCAGTGGGGCGACGAAGGAAAGGGCCGTGTCGTCGACTACCTGGCCGAGGAGGCGGATCTCGTCATCCGCTACGGCGGCGGGAACAATGCCGGGCATACCGTGGTCAACGTCCACGGGCACTTCAAGCTCCACCTGATCCCGTCGGGCATCTTCCACCCGGGTACTCGCAACCTGCTCGGCAACGGCGTGGTCATCAATCCGCCGGCCCTCGTCGCCGAGCTGGATGGCCTGGCGGCCGCCGGCTTTGACTGTGCCAACCTGTTCATCAGCGACCGGGCGCACCTGGTCATGCCGTACCACGTCCTGCTCGACCAGCTCGAGGAGCGCGAGCGCGGCGCGGCGAAGATCGGCACCACCTCGCGCGGCATCGGTCCGGCCTACGTCGACAAGGTGGCCCGCCGCGGCCTCCGCGTGATCGACCTGGTCGAGCCGGACGCCTTCCGCGAGCGGCTGGCCGCCACGCTTCCGCGCGTCCGACGCCTGGCAGCCAGCTACGCTGACGACGAGATGGCCGATGCCGTCGCCGAGGCGACCGATGAGGAGCGCATCGTCGATGCCTACCTGGCCGCCGGGGAGCGGCTCCGTCCCCACGTGGTCGACGGCCAGGAGCTCGTCGACGCCGCCCTGGAGCGCGGGGAGCGCATCCTGCTCGAGGGCCAGCTCGGAACGATGCGCGACCTCGACTGGGGCACCTACCCGTTCGTGACCAGCTCGTCGCCGATCCCGGGTGGGGCCAGCATCGGAGCCGGCCTGCCGGCGGTGAAGATCGACCGCGTGCTCGGCGTGGCAAAGGCCTACGGCACCGCCGTGGGCGCTGGACCGTTCCCGACCGAGCTCGAGGACGCCGAAGGCGAGCGCCTTCGCGAGCGCGGTGTCGAGTTCGGCACGTCAACCGGCCGGGCGCGGCGCTGCGGCTGGTATGACGCGGTCGCGGTACGGTTCAGCGTGCGGCTGGCCGGCTACTCGAGCCTGGCGCTCACGAAGCTCGACGTGCTCGACGGCTTCGACCGGATCCGCATCGGCGTCGGCTACCGGGATCCGGCCGACGGGCGGGAGTGGCGCACCATCCCGGCCTCGACATCGGTCTACGAGCGGTTGGAGCCGATCTACGAGGACCTGCCCGGCTGGCAGACCGATACGACCGCCTGCCGCTCGTGGGAGGAGCTGCCCACCGCGGCGCGTGCTTATGTCGAGCGGCTCGAGTCGCTCGCCGGCGCACCGATCAGCCACGTCAGCGTTGGCCCGGAGCGGGCCCAGATGATCGTCCGGAGGTGATGGACATGAAGCTCGGGGTCATCGTGCCACAGGGGTGGACGGGGGAATACGACGGCTGGGAGCCGGAGCGGGCCTGGGCTCGAACCGTGGAGGTCGCTCGGCAGGCGGATCGGCTCGGGTTCGAGTCGATCTGGCTGTTCGACCACTTCCACACCGTGCCGAAGCCGACCGACGAGCTCACCTTCGAGTCGTTCACCTCGCTCGCGGCCCTGGCCGCGCTGACCGAGCGCGTGCGTCTCGGCCACATCGTCATCTGCAACGGGTTCCGCAACCCGGCGCTCACGGCCAAGATGGCCGCCACGCTCGACACGATCAGTGGCGGCCGCTTCGAGCTGGGCATCGGCGCGGGATGGAAGCGCGACGAGTGGCTGGCCTACGGCTACGGCTTCCCCCCGACGCGGGAGCGGCTGGCCAGCCTGCACGACGGGCTGGAGGTCATCAGCCGCATGCTCGAGCCGGGCAGGCACATCCACGCCACCTTCGAGGGCGAGCACCACGCGGTCCGCGACGCGATCAACCTTCCCAAGCCGATTCAGCCGACCGGGATGCCGGTCATGGTCGGCGGCAACGGGCCGAACGTCACGTGGCGCCTGGCCGCCCGCTACGCCGACGAGCTCAACGTCGACGGCCTCTCGCCGGACGAGGTCCGGGAGGCGCTGCCCACCATCCGGGCCCGATGCGAGGAGATCGGCCGCGATCCCGATTCGCTCAGCCTCTCGGTCCATGCCTGGTGGGGCACGCCCGAGTGGACCAACCCGGGACCGGCGCGCCAGGACCTCCTGCGCGCCTACGCCGATCTCGGCGTTTCCCGCGTGATGGGCCTGCTCCAGCGCTCGGCCGACGCGGACGAGGCCCTCGAGGAGCTCGCCGCCGATGCCACCGCCGCCGGGGTCGAGCTGGCCGGCTGAGGTCGGGTGGGGCCGTCCCGCGCCGCCTGCACGCGGTTCGTGCATTCGGTCCGGACGCCGACCGCCCTGCATCCCATCACCGTTGATGCAGCTCGTCCGCTGAGCGAATCAGGTGCTCACCGGCGGGCCCATCGGGACCAGCGAGCGGACCGAATGGCTTCGCCGCGTATGCAGCGCTAGGACCGCCGACCAGCAGCGGGCGTCAATCCCGGTCCGCGCCGAGGACCGATGCCGTCACGCGCGCGACCCGCTCGGGATCCGCGATGGCGTCGATCGCCGCGATACGCCCATCGGTCACCGTGAAGGCCATGATCGCGAACGGGCGGCCCTTGATCGTGACGATGACTCCGGCCGCGCCGTTGACGATCGCCGGGTGGAGCTCGGCGTTCGGCAGGGAGTAGCGCGTCGCCGAGCCGGCCACGGCGGCCGCGCCATGGATCTCGGGGTCGACGATCGGGCGGCGCGTGCCGTAATCGGTCCGCAGCACCACCTCGGGATGGAGCAGGCGAACGAGGGCCTCGAAGTCGCCGCCCCGTGCGGCGCGCAGGAAGGCGTCGACCACGCGCCGCTGTCGCGCCAGGTCAGGATCGGGTCGCGGGACCGATGCGCCCCGCACCCGCCGGCGCGCGCGGCTGGCCAGCTGGCGCGCGGCGACCGGGGAGCGCTCGACCATCGGCGCGATCTCCTCGAAGGTCAGGCCGAACATGTCATGGAGGACGAACGCCAGCCGCTCCGCCGGCGACAGCGTGTCGAGCACGACCAGCAGCGCCAGGCCGACCGAATCGGCCAGCACGGCCTCGTCCTCGGGCAGTGGCCCTCCGTCGGGGACGACGAGCGGATCGGGAAGGCGCACCGGCAGCGGCTCCTCACGCCGGCGGTTGCGGGCGCGCAGCATGTTGAGGCAGACCCGCGCGACGATGGTCCTCAGCCACGCACCCATGTTCTCGACGTCGTCGGCCCCGGCTCGGCTGACCCGCAGCCACGCGTCCTGCAGGGCGTCATCGGCCTCGGCCAGCGAGCCCAGCATCCGGTAGGCCACGGCCCGCAGGTGTGGGCGGTGCTCCTCGAACCGGTCGGCCAGCCATTGCTTCTCGTCGTCCATCGGGTCAGCGTCCTTCGCGGGGTGGTCACCAGTGTGACCCCGCGCAGCCGGGCGATGTGACGGGGCGCAGCCCATCCAAGGTGACCTTCGGCCCATTCGAGATCGTTGACCGGCGCGACTAGACTGGGCCGGCCGCGAAACGCGGACACGCAGGTACGAGGGAGCGTGATGCCGGCACCCTTCAGCCAGACGGTGATCGCCGTCGTCTGGGACTTCGACAAGACGCTCATCCCGGGCAACATGCAAAGCCCGCTGTTCCGCCACTACGGCATCGACGAGGCCGCGTTCTGGGATGAGGTCGACGGCCTGCATCGGTTCTACGTCGAGCACGGTGCGCGGCGGGTCGCCGACGACGCGCTGTACCTCAATCACATCCTCGAGTACGTCCGGGCCGGCGCCTTCGAGGGGCTGTCGAACGCGCTCCTCCACGACCTCGGCGCCGAGCTGACGTTCCATCCGGGCATGCCCGAGTTCCTCGCCACGCTCAAGGCATCGGTCGAGGAGGATTCGGTCTTCGAGCGGGCCGACATCACGCTGGAGCACTACGTCGTCAGCACCGGCCTGCGCCCGATGATCGAGGGCAGCGCCGTCCGCCCGTACATCGAGGACGTGTGGGCCTGCGAGTTCATCGAGGCCCACCACCCGCCCGGCTACGCGAAGCCGCAGCAGCGCCAGCTCTTCGGTCGCAGCGAGATCACGGCACTCGGCTACCAGATCGACAACACCAGCAAGACGCGCGCGCTGTTCGAGATCAACAAGGGCACCAACAAGCACCCCGAGATCCACGTCAACTCGCACCTGCCGGCCGAGATGCGACGGGTGCCCTTCGAGCACATGCTCTACGTCGCCGATGGACCGTCGGACGTGCCGGCCTGGTCGGTCGTGCGGGCCAACGGCGGCCTGGCGTTCGGGGTCTACCAGCGCGGCTCGGTGGCCCAGTTCGAGCAGATCAGCGCGCTCCTTCGTGACGGCCGCATCCACGCCTTCGCGGAGGCCGATTACACGCCCGACTCCACCGCCCACCTGTGGTTGACGACCGAGGTCCGACGCATCGCCGAGCGGATCGTGGAGGAGCGCGCGATCGCCCTCCGCCGCGCGGTCCGGGCAGCCCCGCGGCACATCGGCGAGGTCGCGCCGCCGGCCACGGCGCCCACCGGCGCGCCGATGGAGGGCCAGCTCCCCGTGGCCGATCCAGGGAGCGGGCAAGCCCCCAAGACTGCGACCGACCGCGTGGCCGTGGATGCCCTTCGTGACCGGGTCCGTCGCCAGCTCGCGAGCGTCGATGACCCCATGACCGATCGGCAGGTCGACCGGCCGATCGGTATCGAGGAGCGCTGATCGCTCCTCGGGCCGTCAGTCGCCGCTGACCTCGTCGAGGAACGCCAGGAGCGAGGCGCGATACAGGTCGGGACAGGTCCACGCCAGATCGGCGTGACCGCCGCCCGGGCACGTGACGAGGCGGACGTCGACCTTCGCGGCACGCGCCGCTCCGACGAGGGAATCGGTGTCCGGGGCGGGGATGGTCCGGTCCAGCTCGCCGCGGATGACGAGCACAGGCGTGTCGTCCAGCCTGCCGATCGCGTCAATCGGCTCGGCGGACCAGACGTTGACGCCGGTTCGCACGAATGCGCCGACCATCCCGGCGAGGGCGGCTACCGCTCCGAATCGACCGATGGGGTATTCCTCCTCCGCGCGGAGAGCGTATGGCACGGCAAGCCGGGAGTGGAGGGAATCGAGGACGAGCGCGTCGACCCGCTCATCGGTGGCGGCGACGTTCACGGCGGTGTGGCCGCCCATCGACTGGCCCCAGACCACGATGTCCACGGAGTCGGTGCGGTCGACGACCCAGTCAACGACGGCGGCCAGGTCGTGCTGCTCCCGCACGCCCTGCGTCGTCGGGCTCGCGCCGCTCTGTCCGTGGTTCCGGAAGTCGAACATGACCGCGTTGTAGCGCGGATGGACCATCGGCAGCACGTCGATCACCGTGCTCTTGCTCCCCGTCCACCCATGCGCGAAGACGATGGTCGGGGCATCCGACGCGTCCTCTTCCGCCGGGATGTACCACGCGGCGAGCGGCACCCCGTCGGCGCTCACGAGTTCCTCACCGAGCTCCACGGTCGTCGGGGTCGCGCATCGCGTCGGATCGGGCTCGGAAGAGAATCGGGCGTCGGTCGCGGGGTCGTAGTTGATCGCCTCGTACGCGATGCCGAGGTGGGCCGGTGTCCGGCAGTCGCTGCTACGGGGCGGCTGGACCATCCGGTCGGAGCCGACGATCGCGGCCCAGCTGAAGGCCGTGATCGCCACGATGAGCACCACCGCCGCCAGCATCACGGCGAGCGCGCGAACCCCCCGATTCACCGCTGCATCGTGCGCCCGCACCAGATGACCCGGCCAGCGACAATTGACGTATTCCGACCATGGACCGCGTCCGACCGCAACAGCGCCGTGCCATCGCCTGGTTCCGCCGCGACCTGCGGGTGACCGACAACCGCATGCTGGAGGCCGCCACGCACGACGCGGATCGGGTGTGGCCCGTGTTCGTCGCCGACCCGGAGCTGCTGGAACGCCACGCGGCGGCCACGGGTCGGCTTGCCTGGTTCGCCGCGAACCTCGGGGCGCTGGACCTGACGCTCACCGGCGCCGGCTCCGGACTGACCGTGCTGGCAGGAGAGCCGGAGGTGGTGCTCCGCGATTTCGCCGGGAGGATCGGTGCCGATGCGGTCTTCGCCGCTGCCGACGAGGACCCGATGGCCGCCGCGCGCGACGCGCGCGTGGCGGCGCGCCTGAGGCTCCGGCTCGTGGACGATCAGCGGATCTTGCCTCCGGGGGAGATCGTGACCGCGGCCGGGGATGCGTACACCGTCTTCACGCCCTTCCGGCGGGCACTCGACGCTCGGGTCGAGGAGCGGGCCGACCTGGTGACCGCGGCCGCGGAGGCACGCCTCGACCGGCTCGCTCGGCGACCGTCGGACGCGGCCGGACCGGAGGCGTTCGTGGCGCCGGCTTCGCCGCACGCCCTGCCCGAGGCGGGGGAGACGGCCGCCGCCGGCCGTCTGCGTGGCTTCCTGCGGGAGGGCATCACCGGATACAGAGAGGAGCGCGACCTCCCGGGGCCGGGCACCACCTCCCACCTCTCCCCGTACCTGCGGGTCGGGGCCATCAGCATCCGGGCCTGCTGGCGCGCCGCGCGCAACGCCGCATCACGCGCCCGGGAGCGGGGGGACGCCCGCATGGCGCAGGGGGCCGCCACGTGGCGTGGCGAGCTGGCGTGGCGGGAGTTCTTCGCCCACGTCCTCGCCGCGCACCCGCGCCTGGCCACCGAGAGCTTCCGCCGGGAGTACGACGCCATCGAGTGGGAGTCAGGAGCGGCGGCCGACGACCTGCTCGACGCCTGGCGAGCCGGACGCACCGGGTTTCCGCTGGTCGACGCCGGGATGCGGCAGCTGGTCGCGACGGGGTGGATGCACAACCGCGCCCGGCTGGTGACCGCCAGCTTCCTGGTCAAGGACGCAGGCCTCGATTGGCGCCGGGGCGCATCGGTCTTCGCGGAACACCTGCTCGACGCCGACGTGCAGCAGAACGAGGGCAACTGGCAGTGGGTCGCCGGCGTGGGTACCGATGCCGCGCCGTACTTCCGGATCTTCAATCCGACGCTCCAGGGCAAGCGCTTCGACCCGGACGGGAGCTACGTCCGCCGCTGGGTGCCAGAGCTGGCCGCTGTCCCCGACCAGCACATCCACGAGCCCTGGCGCACGGCGCGGGGGCCGCGCGACTACCCGCCGCCGATCCTGGACCACGCCGAGGCGCGGCAACGGACCCTGGCGCGCTACCGCGCGGCGGTGTCCTGAGCCGCGGACCCCAGGGCTCCGGCCGTCCGCCGACCCGCGGCCAGGACCGCCGAGGCCGCGACGAGGATCGCGGCCGGCACCAGGAAGAAGGCGTAGGCGTCGGCATGGAGGTCGGGGTCGGTGAACACGATCCAGCCAAAGACCGACAGCCCGAGCAGAACCGCACCGATCCCGAGCCACGTGACGACCGCCTGCCATGGGGCTGGCGCGGTGACGAGGACCGATGCGGCCAGGGACAGCGCCCCGAGGCCCAGGCCGATCGGGAAGACCGGATTGACGAGCGATTCGCCACTACTGAGTCCGCCGACCGTGATGAGCAGGGCGGCGGCCCCGACCACGGCGAACACGGCGCGTGAGAGGTCGAGCCAGCGCGAGCCCTTCATGCCCTTGATTCCTCGTGCTCCGGGATCGGCCGCCATCTTCGCTGGACGTGACGCTGTTGGGAAGGTCCGAGCGGATATACTTCCGCAAAGCCGCACGCCACATCGCACGTGCATCCCATCCGAGCCGTCACCGCCGCCCGATCCGACCACCGCCCGCGCCGCCATGCCGCGCGGGTTTTTCACACCTCCGGAGATTCGCGTTGATCGATCAGCCGCCCGTCCGTGACGTGACCGAGACCCGCCTGCGGCGGGCGTACGGGTTCGAGGAGGTGGCGCTCGTCCCTGGCGCCGTCACCGCCGACCCCGCCGAGGTCGACCTGGCGACCGAGCTCGGCGGCTACCGGCTGGAAATCCCGTTCCTGGCGGCCGCCATGGACGCGGTCGCCGACGCCGACTTCGCGGTCCGCCTGTCGCGCCACGGCGGCGTGGCCTTCGTCAACCTCGAGGGGTTGTACACGCGCTACGAGGACGCGACGCCGGTCATCGAGCGAGTCGTGGCGGCGGAGTCCGGGCAGGCTGCGGCGCACGTCCTGGCCGAGGCCTACGAGCAGCCGGTCCGGGACGACCTGATCACCGCGCTCATCACCCGCATCAAGGCGCAGGGCGCCATCGCCGCGGTGGCCACCACGCCCGCCGCGGCCTGGCACCATGCCGAGCTGGCGGCCGAGGCGGGTGCGGACCTGTTCCTCGTCCAGTCTCAGGTGAGCAGCGCCCGCCACATCTCGACCTCGACGCGGGTGCTCTCGTTGGCGGACCTCACCGGCGCGCTGAAGCTACCGGTCCTGGTCGGCAACACGGTGAGCGGCGAGGCGGCCTACCAGCTCATGCACCAGGGAGCCGCCGGCGTCTTCGTGGGCGTGGGACCCGGCGCCGCCTGCACGACCCGCGAGGTGCTCGGCATCGGGGTGCCGCAGGTCACCGCCACGCTCGAGGTGGCCGCCGCTCGCGACCGATACGAGCGCGAGACCGGCCGCTACGTCCCGGTCATCACCGATGGCGGCATGAAGACCGGCGGCGATATCGCCAAGGCCATCGCCTCAGGGTCCGATGCGGTGATGCTCGGCTCGCCATTCGCCGCGGCCCTCGAGGCACCGGGCCGGGGCTTC
>DATAKU010000084.1:0-34053 GCA_036261425.1 Candidatus Limnocylindria bacterium
CAGGGTTGCGGCGGGCGGCACGGTGATCGACCCCGAGGTGGTGGCTCGGTTGCTCGCGGATCGTGCCGACCGGTCAACGCTGGCGGACCTCACGCCACGCGAACACGAGGTGCTGAGTCTCATGGCCGAGGGCCACTCGAACGGAGCCATCGGCCAGCGGCTGTTCATCGGTCAGAAGACGGTCGAGACGCACATCGGCACGATCTTCAGCAAGCTGGAGCTCTTTCCCGCGCCCGAGGTCGACCGTCGAGTGCGTGCTGTCCTGGCGTACCTCCGCGGCTGACTGGAGAGCCGCCCATCGGTGGGCGAAGGTTCACCAGCCGCCCACCGGGTGCGCTTCCGTCACTCCGTGGAACAACCCGGAGCGTGAACCGCACCCACGGGCGCGGTCCGTGGCTCAACGATCTTCACTCCATTGACGAACTGCAGCCCGCGCGGCTCTCGCCGGTGCATGCGCGGCGATGAAGCGAAGGCGCCGGCGGCGGTGCGAGCCGCCGCCGCGCGAACGCGGAGAGGGGCGGCTCAGAACTTGTTGAGGTCCACCGTCCACTCGTCGCAGTCGCTGGTGACGGTGATGGTGTACTCCCCGGCCGGCAGGTTGCTGATGAAGGTGGAGTACCCGCGCGGCTGCTGGTTGTAGACCTCGGTGCCGGTGGCGTCGGTGATGTTGATGATCACCTCGTCGCAGCTTGGCGCGCGATACGCGAGCCGGTACCGGCCCTCGGCCAGCGGGAAGACCGTGCCCTCCTCGTCCTCCGACGTCGCCTTGGCCGCGGTCGGGAACTCGTCTCCGCCCCCTCCTCCGCCGCCGCCGCCGTTCGCCTGCCCACCGCATGCGGCGAGCCCCATCGCAACCACGAGCAAGCCGAAAAGCAGAATGCGCGACCGTCGAATCACCAGAGCCTCCTACCCTCCACGCGTATGGGCGCCCGGTCGCAGGCGTCGGGTGAGCGTCCCGACCGACCGGGATGCCGCGTACCCTAGCGGTCCGCCCACGCGCGCGCAACGGTCTCGGTGCCTGCGCTAGAATCGTGCCCGGCCTCCTCCGGGGGCCCAGAGCGCTCACAACCTTCCAAGGGAGCCAACGACCCTGGACATTTCCAGCGTGCTCTTCTTCCTGCTCGCCGTCGGCGTGGTGGGAGGGGGCATAGCCGTCGTCACCCTGCGCAACATCATCCACTCGGCCGTGGCCATGATGGTCTGCTTCGGGTCCCTGGCCGGGTTGTACGCGCTTCTCGGCGCACCGATCGTGGCGGCCGCCCAGGTGCTGATCTACCTGGGCGCCATCAGCGTGCTCATCCTGTTCGCCATCATGCTGACCCAGGCCGGCGACGCCAACCTTCCGGCCCCCTTCCACCGCCAGGGACCGATCGCCCTCATCGTGGGCCTCACCATCTTCGGCCTGGTGACGTGGGCCGTGGTCCAGACGGACTGGGGACTGGCGGCCGAGGCGGCCGGCGCCGCCGTGGACGCCATCGCCACCGCGGTCTTCACCGAGTTCGCCCTGCCGTTCGAGATCATCAGCCTGCTCCTGCTGGTTGCGATCATCGGCGCCATCTACCTGGCGCGCCGGCCGGAAGAAGACGAGCGGGCGAACTGACCGATGGGCATCGAGGGCTACCTGATCGTCTCGGCGCTCCTGTTCGCCATCGGCACCTTCGGCTTCATGGCGCGGCGCAACGCCATCCTGATGCTGATCAGCATCGAGCTCATGTTCAACGCGGTGAACCTGAGCCTGGTCGCGTTCAACGCCTACCTGCCGCCGGACTCGAACGCGGGGGCCGTGTTCGCGCTCATGATCATGGCCGTGGCCGCGGCCGAGGTGACCGTCGGCCTGGCCCTGGTCATCGCGATCATCCGCACCCGTCAGACCGCCCAGGTCGACCAGTACTCCGACCTCAAGGAGTAGCGAGAGACCGATGGAGCTGCTGATCGCCCTGATTCCCGCGCTGCCCCTCGCCGGCTTCCTGTTCGCCGTCCTGGTCGGCCCGCGGCTCGACCGCGTCCCGGTCCACGGCCACGGCCACGGGGACGGCGACCATGGGACCGACGCGCACGACACGCACGACGCGCACGACGCGCACGACGCGCACGACGCGCACGACATCGACGACTCCGGGTTCCGCTCCATCCCGACCGAGGAGGAGCAGCGCGCCACGAGCCCGCACGCCGGCCACGCCGACGACCTCGCCAACGCGGAGGGCGCGGCCGGGGTCATCCCGCCGGACCTGAACGACGGGATCGGGCAGGCGGGTCACGTGGTCCCCGGCGCCGAGAAGCCGCGCTATCGGTCCTGGATCGTCCCGACCGCCCTGGTGGGCATCACCTGGGTGCTGAGCATGATCGCCTTCGTCCAGGTGATCTTCGGCGGCCAGGAGCTCGACGTCACCGTCTACGAGTGGATCGTGTCGGGCGACTTCAGGATCGAGATCAGCTTCCTGGTCGACGCCCTGACGGCGATGCTCCTCCTGGTGGTGAGCACCGTCGGCTTCCTCGTCCACGTGTACTCGATCGGCTACATGGACGGGGACCGCGGGTTCTGGCGCTTCTTCGCCTACCTGAACCTGTTCATGTTCAGCATGCTGCTGCTCATCCTGGGCGACAACTTCCTCATGCTCTACGTGGGCTGGGAGGCGGTCGGCCTGTGCAGCTACGCGCTCATCGGCTTCTGGTACAAGAAGCCCTCGGCGGCCGGCGCGGCGAAGAAGGCCTTCGTCGTCAACCGCATCGGCGACTTCGGGTTCGGCCTGGGGATCATGATGATCTGGGTCAACCTGGGCACGCTGTCGTTCCGCGAGGTCTTCGCCCAGATCGGCACGCTCGACGAGGGCACGATCACGATCATCGCCCTCCTCCTGTTCGCCGGTGCCGTCGGCAAGAGCGCCCAGTTCCCGCTCCACGTCTGGCTGCCGGACGCCATGGAGGGCCCGACGCCGGTCAGCGCCCTCATCCACGCGGCGACCATGGTGAACGCCGGCGTCTACATGGTCGCCCGCGCCAACCCGATCTTCGCCGAGGCACCGATCGCCATGTGGACGGTGGCGATCATCGGCACCTTCACCGCCATCCTGGCCGCGGCCATCGCGCTGACCCAGAACGACATCAAGAAGGTGCTGGCCTACTCGACCGTGAGCCAGCTGGCGTACATGTTCCTGGCGCTCGGCATCGGCGCCTGGGTGGCGGCCATCTTCCACCTCGTGACGCATGGCTTCTTCAAGGGCCTGCTGTTCATGGGCTCCGGCTCGGTGATCCACGGCGCCGGTGGCGAGCAGGACATGCGCCTCATGGGCAACCTGCGGGCGAAGATGCGAACGACCTATTGGACCATGGTGGTCGGCTCGCTGGCCCTGGCCGGCATCCCGATCTTCGCCGGCTTCTTCAGCAAGGACGAGATCCTGGCCGAGGCCTTCAACCGCGGCTATCTCGTCTTCTACCTGGTCGGGATCATCGTGGCCTTCATGACCGCCTTCTACACGTTCCGCATGATCTTCATGACCTTCTGGGGCGAGTGGCGCGGGCCGGCCGACGCGTGGCACCACGTCCACGAGAGCGCCATGAGCATGGTGGCGCCACTCGTCATCCTGGCCGTGCCGACCGCCCTGTTCGGCCTCCTGCTCGGCATCCCGCCGGAGGAGGGCGTGATCCACACCTGGCTGGAGGAGGTCTTCCACGGGGCGGAGGAGGCGCACGCCGGCGTCCTGCCCGGATCGATCCTGGACGGCTATCACGCCAGCGGGGAGGCGCACCACTTCGAGCTCTTCGGGCTGGGCGGCCTGCTGCTGCTGGTCGGCGCGGCCGTGGCGACGGCCGGCGTGTGGATGGCCTATCGATGGTACGTCCAGCGACCCGGCACGGCCGAGCGCTTCGTCGAGCGCATCCCGCTGGGCCTGGGTCCGGGGATGTACCGCGCCAGCGTGAACAAGTACTACATCGACGAGATCTACCAGCTGGCCTTCGCGCGGGGCGGCGTGATCATCGCCAACGCCCTGTGGTGGTTCGACGCCAAGGTCATCGACGGCGCGGTCAACGGCGCCGGCTGGCTGGCCTCCCGGATCGGCGGGATGACGCGCAAGCTCCAGACCGGCCGGGTCGAGAACTACGGCCTCGGGATCGCCGCCGGGCTGGTCGTCGTGCTCCTGGTGTTCGCCACGGTGGCGCGCTAGATGAACGGCCTGCCGATCCTGTCGCTCATCGTCCTGGCCCCGCTCCTCGGGGTGCTGGCGCTGCTCTTCGTGCCGGGCGGGGCGCATCGGGCCATCCGCTGGATCGCGCTGCTGGCCGCCCTCGCCAGCTTCGGGTTCTCGCTGGCGCTGCTGGGCTACGACCCGGCCGGGAGCGAGTTCCAGTTCCGAGAGGACCTGGCGTGGATCGAGGCCTTCGGCATGCGCTACACGCTGGGCGTGGACGGCATCTCGGTGGTGCTCGTCCTGCTGACCACCATCCTGTCGGTGGTAGCCCTGTTCTACAGCTGGGACCCGATCCAGACGCGCGTGAAGGAGTACTACATCAGCCTGCTGGTGCTCATGACCGGCATGCTCGGCGTCTTCGTCGCGCTGGACCTGTTCCTCTTCTACGTCTTCTGGGAGATCAGCCTGATCCCGATGTACATCATCATCGGGGTCTGGGGCGGCCCGCGGCGCATCTACGCCACGGTCAAGTTCGTCATCTACACCCTGGTCGGCTCGCTGCTGATGCTCGTCGCGATCCTGGCCCTGGCCATCGCGCACGCGTCGACCGGACAGCCCTTCACCTTCAGCTACGAGGCGCTGCGCGGCTTCGCCTACACCGATACGCTCCAGGTCCTGGCCTTCGTCGCCTTCTTCCTGGCGTTCGCCATCAAGGTGCCGATGTGGCCGTTCCACACCTGGCTGCCGGACGCCCACGTCGAGGCACCGACCGCCGGCTCGATCATCCTGGCCGGCGTGATGCTGAAGCTCGGCGGGTACGGATTCCTGCGCTTCAGCCTGCCGATGCTGCCCGATGCGTCGGCCAGCTTCGCCCCGATCATCATCGGCCTGGCCATCATCGCCATCATCTACGGCGCGCTGGTCTCGATGGTGCAGCCGGACCTCAAGAAGCTGATCGCCTACTCGAGCGTCAGCCACATGGGCTTCGTCATGCTCGGGGCGTTCGTGTTCAACGAACAGGGACTCCAGGGCGCCGTGTTCCAGATGGTGAGCCACGGCGTGACGACCGGCGCGCTCTTCCTCCTGGTCGGGGTGCTCTACGAGCAGACCCACGATCGGACCATCGCGCACATGGGCGGACTCAACGCGCGGCTGCCGCACTATGCGGCGATGTTCGGGCTGTTCACCTTCGCCAGCATCGGCCTGCCGGGCCTGTCGGGCTTCGTCGGCGAGTTCCTGGTGGTGCTGGGCGCGTTCCGCTATCACGGCCTGGTGGCGGCCGGGGCGATGTTCGTGGTCATCCTGAGCGCCGTCTACATGCTCTGGATGTTCCAGCGCGTCTTCTTCACCACGCCATCCGACTGGATGCGGCGCTTCTGGCCGTCGTTGCGCGACATGAGCCGCAACGAGTGGCTGGCCCTTGCCCCGTTGGTCGTTCTGGTCGTGGCGCTGGGCGTCTATCCCGGGCCGGTGCTGGAGATGATCGCCGCGCCGGTGGAGCGCATCGTCGAAGCGGTGAACGGAGCCGGCCTCACCGGCTTCGGGCCGGTCTGGTAGCGGAGGACCCATGGACCTCGCCAACGACCTGCCCACGATCCTGCCAGAGCTGATCCTCACCGGCCTGGTGCTGGTGCTCATCACCGCCGACCTGTTCCTGTCGCGCGCGAACAAGTGGCTGCTCACCCCGCTGACGGTGGCCGGACTGGTCCTGGCCGGCGCGGCCTGTGTCCCGGTCTGGGGCATCAACGAGACGGTCTTCGGCGGCTTCTACGTGGTCGATGACCTGTCCGTCTTCTTCAAGGCCACCACCATCGTCATCGGCATCCTGAGCGTCCTGTTCGCGCCGGCGTACCTGGCCACCCGCCGCATCCCGATGGGCGAGTTCAGCGTGATCCTGGTCAGCGCGCTCATCGGCATGAGCGTGCTGGCCTCGAGCAGCGACCTGATCACCCTGTTCCTGGGCCTCGAGCTGATGACGATGCCCTCGTACCTGCTGACCGGGCTCCACAAGACCGACCGCTACAGCAACGAGGGCGGCCTGAAGTACTTCCTGCTCGGCAGCTTCGCCAGCGCCCTGCTCCTGTTCGGCGTGGCCTGGGTCTATGGCCTGACCGGGTCCACGAACATCGGCGAGATCGCCGACGCCTTCGCATCAGGTGAGACGAACGCGGCCGCGCTGGTGGCCATCGCCTTCCTGCTGGTCGGGGGTACCTTCAAGATCGCGGCGGTCCCGTTCCACTACTGGACGCCGGACGCCTATCAGGGCGCGCCGACGCCGATCACGGGATTCCTCTCCGCCGGGCCGAAGCTCGGTGCCTTCGCGCTCCTCATCCGGGTCTTCGTCGAGGCGCTCGGCCCGCTGCGCGCCGACTGGCTGGGGCTGTTCCTGGTCCTGACCGTGCTCACCATGACGATCGGCAACATCGTGGCGCTGACCCAGGTGAACGTGAAGCGAATGCTCGCCTACTCGAGCATCGCCCACACCGGCTACATCATGACCGGGCTGGCCGCCTTCGCCAACGCGCCCGACGCCGAAGTGGCGGCCCAGGGCATCGAGTCGGTCCTGTTTTACATCTTCGGCTACGCGCTCATGAACATCGCGGCCTTCGCCGTGGTCGCCAGGCTCCAGCGAGACACGAATCGGTATGGCGGGCTGAATTCGTTCGCCGGCCTGGCCGGACGGGCACCGGGCCGCGCCGCGGCCATGGCCATCCTCATGCTCAGCCTGACCGGCATCCCGCCCACCGTCGGCTTCTTCGCCAAGCTCTACGTCCTGCTCGCCGCGGTCGACGCGGGCCTGGCGTGGCTGGCGGTGATCATCGTGCTCAACGCCGCGCTGGCGGCCTTCTACTACCTGCGCGTCATCGTGTACATGTACATGCGCGACCCCGAGCCACAGCCCGCCTCCCTCGACAGCTCGCCATTCGGCTCGGTCGCGCTCGTGCTGTCCGTGGCCGCCGTGGTCGTGCTGGGGATCTTCCCCGGCGCGATCCTCGGCCTGCTCGAGGTGTCGGCGGCGAGCATCTTCTAGCCGCATGTCACCGGACCTGGACTCCGCCCTCGGGACCGCCGCCGCGGCCCTGCTGGGGGATCGCCGCCTCATCATCGCCACCAACCGCGGGCCGGTGACCTTCACCACGGCCGCCGACGGGTCGCTGCGCCCGCGTCGCGGATCCGGCGGCCTGGTCACCGCCCTGAGCCAGGTCAACCGGCACGTGCCGCTGACCTGGGTGGCCGCCGCGATGAGCGAGGGTGACCGTCGTGCGGCGGTCGACCCCAAGCTCCTGCGGGACGTGGCCGGCGAGGACGACAACCTGCGCCTGCGGTTCGCGACCGTCGAGCGCTCCGTCTTCGAGCAGGCCTACAACGTCATCGCCAACCCGCTCCTGTGGTTCCTGCAGCATCAGATGTGGAACCTGCCGGAGCGCCCGGTCATCGACGCCGGCACGATGCGCGCCTGGGAGCGCGGCTACGTGGCGATGAACGACGCGTTCGCGCGCGCCGTCCTGACCCAGGCGCGCCAGGAGCGGCGGCCGCGGATCATGCTGCACGACTATCACCTCTACCTCGCCGCCGGACCGATCCGCCGCGCTCGTCCGGGCGCGATCCTCAGCCACTTCACCCACATCCCCTGGCCGCCGTCGTCGATCTGGCAGATCGTCGCCCCGCCGATCCGCGAGGCGATCGCCACCGGGCTGCTGGCCAACGACGTCGTCGGCTTCCACACCGACCGCTATGCCCACAACTTCCTGCGCATGGTGGAGAGCTTCGTGCCCGACGCGAAGGTCGACTACGAGGCCAGTACCGTCCGCTGGCGTCGCCGCACGGTGCTGGTGCGGTCGTATCCCATCAGCATCGACGTGGAGGCCACGCGGCGGGTGGCGAACTCCCGCGCGGCGCGGCGGCGCGCCGAGCAGCTCATGGCCGCCACCCGGCAGCGGGTCATCGTGCGAGTCGACCGGCTGGAGCCCTCGAAGAACATCCTGCGCGGTTTCCTCGCGTTCGAGACGCTCCTCCAGCGCGCGCCGCGGCTCCGCGGCCGGATCAGCTTCCTCGCCTTCCTCGTTCCGTCGCGGACCGGCCTGCGGGAGTACAGCCACTACGGCCGCGAGGTCCAGAACGCGGTCGACCGCATCAACGCGCGCTACGGACGGGCCGACTGGAGACCGGTGCACCTCTACTACGAGAACGACTACGCCCAGGCCCTCGCGGGCCTGTCGATCGCCGATGTCGTGCTCGTCAACCCGCTGATCGACGGCATGAACCTGGTGGCCAAGGAGGCCGCGGTGGTGAGCCAGCGGGACGCGGCGCTCGTCCTGTCGGAGACCGCCGGCGCGTTCGACCAGATGGCCGGCGGCGTGCTGCCGGTGGCGCCGGCCGACGTGCTGGGGACGGCCGACGCGCTGGCCACCGGGCTGGCCATGCCGCTCGAGGAGCGCCGCGAACGCCTGGCCCGCCTGCGGGAGGGCGTCGAGCGCGAGGACATCTCCTGGTGGCTGCGGCGCCAGTTCGAGGACCTCGCCGGGCTCACCGGCTGACGCGCCCGGATCCCCGAATGCCACCGCATCCACCTGCGGACGGACCGTCGACCGGCCGCCACTTCCCCGGCATCGGCCGCATCGGCTCGTTCCACCGCGACGCGAAGGTCTTCCTGGTCACGACCCTCGTCGCGGGCGCCGCGCTGAGCCTGTACTGGATCGACTTCAACCTGTACCTGGCCTCGCTCGGCTACTCGACCGCGACCATCGGCGTGGTGGCCACCATCGGCTCCACCGCGGGCGCGCTCACCGCATTCCCGGCAAGCGCGCTGTCGGACCGGATCGGGCGTCGCGCCATCCTGGGCGGGGGCATGGCCCTGGCCGTGGTCGCGCTGCTCGGCCTGCTGACCTTCGACGCGCTGCCCCTCATCATCGTCTTCGCGGCGACCTGGGCCGTGGCGCAGCAGGCGTTCATGGTCGTCCAGATGCCGTTCCTGGCCGAGCACAGCGAGCCGGAGCACCGCAACGAGCTCTTCGCCCTGCAGGCGGCCATCCAGAGCGTGACCAACGTGCTGGCCGCGGCGCTCGGCGGCCTGCTCGCGACCAGCATCGCGCGAGCCGCCGGGCTGGACCCGGACGGGACCGATACCTATCGCCTGATCCTGGTGATGATGACCGTGCTGCTGGTCATCGGGCTGGGAACCATCGCCCTGCTCAGCGACGATCGGCCGCGCGCGGTCCGCGGGCCCGAGCGGCTGCGCTCGCTGGGGGAGCCGGCGGCCTTTCCGCCCGTCAGCCAGCGGCCGCGGACCTTCATGGGCGTGGTCATCCGCGACCGCGGTCGAGTCGTGCGGCTCCTGCTGCCCGGCTTCCTGATCGCGGTGGGCGCAGGCCAGGTGATCCCGTTCCTCAACCTGTTCGTGCAGGGCAAGTTCGGCCTGGACCTGGCCTCGCTGAACGCGCTCTTCGCCCTGACCAGCCTGGGGACCGTGGCCGCCATGCTGTTCCAGCCCACGTTGGCGCGCCGCTTCGGCCAGATCGGCTCGGTGGTCATCGTGCAGTCGGTCAGCATCCCGTTCCTGGTGGTGCTCGGCTTCTCGCCACTGCTGTGGACCGTCATCCTGGCCATGGTCGTCCGCAACTCGCTGATGAACGCGGGCAATCCGATCTTCTCCGCGTTCGCCATGGAGCAGGTGACGCCGGTCGAGCGCGCCACCCTGGCGGCGGCGATGAGCGTGCTCTGGCAGCTCGGCTGGGTGATCGGCGGCGCGTGGTACGCCACGCTGCAGGCTGTGCTCGGCTTCGACGCCGGCTACGCGGTGAACTTCCTGACCGTCATCACGCTCTACTCGGTCGCCACGATGCTCTACTGGCTCTGGTTCCGGGAGGTCGATCGACGGGCACTCGAGGCTCGGCGCGCCGCCTGACCGGGACGGATGGCCCGAGCTGGCGTCCGACGGACCCTCAGCTCCGGACCAATTTGGCGAGGAAGACCGCCGCCTCGGCCGGGTCAGCCAGGGTGACGTCGGCCGCCTCGATCACCGCGTCCGGGGCCTCGTGGTCCGCGCCACCGACCGCCACAACCACGCCCCGCAGCCGCCCGGCCCGCCGGGCCTCGGTCACGGCCGCGAACATGTCGAGGTCGGTGAGGTCGTCGCCCATCACGACTGCGCCGCGCAGCCCGAACCGCTCGATGATCGCCCGCGTGGCGCTGCCCTTGTCCCCCAGGCCGGTGGGTCGCAGCTCCACGATCATGCGCCCGTGCCGCAGCTCGATGCCGTGGGCCACCGCGTCGCCCAGCGCATCGAGGATGGCCGCGCGCGCCGCGCCGGGATCCGGCGCGCCTCGATAGTGGACCGATGCGGAGATGCCCTTCGGCTCCTGGACGACGCCCGGAAGCCGCGGAATCCGAGCGAGCAGGCCGTCCAACCGCCCCTGGATGGCGGCCAGGTCCGGGCTGGTCGTGGGCTCGTCCGCGTCCGGCTCCAGCCACTCGGTCCCGTGGTTGCCGGCCACCAGGATGCCGGGGACGCCGACCATGCGGCGCGCATCGAGTGGCGCCCGGCCGGTGACGATGGCCACCACGGCGAGGCGTCGTGACAGCTCGGCCAGCGGCCCCTCGGCGCCCTCCACCAGCCGGGCCAGGGCCGGATCGGAGACGATCGGCGACAGCGTGCCGTCGAAATCGGTCAGGAGGCCTGCCGGCGACTCCGCCAGTGCCTCCCGCGCCAGCCCCAGGGCGCGGGACAGCGGTGCATCGGTGCTGCGGCTAGACTCGGGCACGTGAAGCGTCTCTCCTCCTGGGCGCTGCCGATCGTCCTGGCGGTGGCGGGGGTCACCCTCATTATCGTCGGCTCGCTGGACCTCGACGGCGCGACGATCCCGAGCCTGGCACCGATCGCCACGCCGACCCCGGTGGCCCGGGCATCCGACACGCCATCGCCGAGCGGGTCCTCGTCGGCGTCGACGGCTCCGAGCGGAACACCGATACCGTCGGCCTCGCCCACCGCCACGCCGAGCCGGTCACCCCTGCCCGATGACGTGGTCGCGGTCCAGCTCGACGTGCCCGCGGTCGGCATCCAGGTCCTGGTCAGGCAGTCGACCGGCGGCGGCGTGGACGTGTTCCCGCCTTCCGACGCGGCCTACATCCTGGCCGACAGCTCGCAGCCCGGGCGCGGAACGAACTCGTACGTCTTCGCGCACGCGCTGAACACGCTGTTCAAGCCGCTGTGGAACGTCCAGCTCGGTGACGAGGTGCTGGTGCGGATGTCGAACGACCAGGTGCTCAGCTACGTCGTGACCGAGGTGCGACCCAACGTCGCCTGCCCGGACGAGAGCGCCGAACCGCATCCGAACCCGCCGCTGCCGCTCCAGATCCACACGACCTGCGACGAGGCCCTCTTCTGGACGGAGCCGACCGACCACGAGCGGCTCACGCTGCAGACGTCGCAGGGCTACAACCGCAACTGGGGCGAGCTCGTCGTCATCGCCGAACCGGCGGGCTGACCTCGGGGTCGGGCACCGATGCCGGCGGCGGCTCGTCGGACGGTGACCGGCCGCGGACAAACCAGGCCGGGACCAGGGTGGCCAGCGCGACCCCGACGGCGATGGTGAAGACGAGCTGGAGCACCGATGCGGCCTCGCCTCGCGACCACGTCTCGAGGATGCCCACCAGCTCCAGCGACGTGTTGGGGTCGACGCCCACGAACTCGGGCCGCCCCAGCTGGCGCACCAGCTCGTCGCGCCGGACAGGGTCGTTGACGAGCTCGGAGGCCTCGTCGATCCGGTTCTGCCCGATCGACGTGAGCAGGGCCAGCCCGACGCTCATCCCGATCGTCCTGGTGATCTGGAGCATCGCGCTGGCCACGCCGTAGGCTCCGGCACCGGCCGCCTCCACGGCGGCGGTGGCCCGCGGCGAAACGGTGAGGCCGAATCCGGCACCGAAGACCGCCAGGTCCCGCACCAGCATGTCGCGGTCGGTCGTCATGCCCCAGCCCAGCGCCAGGGCCAGGCCGGCGGCGCTGACGAGCACCCCCACCACGGTGACGATCCGCTCGCCGATGAAGCCGCTCAGCACCCCACCGACCACCGCGGTGGCGGCGATGGCCAGGGTCAGGGCGGTCAGGGCGATCGACGCATCGGCCTCACCGGCGAACAGGACCCGGTTGACGAACACCGGCCCGCCGATCACCGCGGTGGCCAGGGTGTACCCGGTGAGCAGGCTGACGCCGTTGGCCGCGCTGAAGGCGCGGTCGGCGAACAGGCGAAGGTCGACCAGCGGTGCCCGCGAGCGCAGTTCCCACCCCGCGAAGGCAGCGAATGCCACCACGCCCAGGCCGATGCCCCCGAGAACCAGCGGGTCGCTCCAGCCCGCGGCGCCCGAGAGGGTCACCGCACCGATGCCGGCGACGAGCGCCAGGCTCAGCAGGAGCGCGCCGAGCAGGTCGAGCCCGCCCCGCACCCGAGGCGTTTCGATGCCCCCGGCAACCACGTAGATGAGGAGCAGCGTGACGATCCCGATCGGCACGTTCAGCAGGAAGATCCACTGCCAGCTGGCCATGTCGAGCCCGGGGATGGGCAGGTGGAAGTTGAGGAGCACCCACGCCCCGTAGGCCGGACCGATGGCCATGCCGACGTAGGTCGCCGCGCCCTCCACGCCCAGGGCGGTCGCTCGGGCACGGCCGACGAACAGGTGGCTGGCGAGGGCCATCGAGAGCGGCACCAGCGCGCCGCCGCCGAACCCCTGGACGACGCGCCAGCCGATGAGCCAGGTCAGCCCGTCCTCCGGGCCGGCCATGCGCGACAGCCCGGCGCCGGCGCTGCCGATCACGAACAGGAGCAGCGCCACCACGTACAGCCGCAGCGCGCCCCACAGGTCGGCGCCGCGTCCGGCCAGGGGCATGGCGACCACGTAGGCGAGCAGGTAGGCGTTGACGATCCAGCTGACCCGCGCGAGGTCGGTCCATCCGCCGAAGTCGGCCACGATGGCGGGCAGGGCGATGGCCACCACCATGAGCTCGGCGCCGCCGAGGAACACCCCCAGGCTGGCGAAGGCCAGCGCGGCCCATGCCGCCACCGGGTGGAGCCGGACCGTCGGCACCGGACCGCTCACAGCTCGACGCGCTCGAGCAGCGCTCGGGCGATCACCGTCATGACGGCGGCCATGGCCAAGCTCATCCCTGCGGCGCGGAGGGCCGGTCCGGCCAGGGCCGGCATCTCGGCCGCGCGAGCGAGGAGCGGCAGCGCGGCCCCGGGCACGACCTCAGGCACGGACCAGGACCAGGCGGCCACCACGACACCAGCGCCGATGGCGCCGGTGACCACCGCGGCTGCGAGCGGCACCGGCAGCGCGATGCCCACGACCAGCCCACTCGCGACGACGGTCACGCACCAGCCGCCGATGGCCGCCATGGCGGCCGCATAGCCGGCGGGCGTCAGCTGGGGCAGCAGCGGCGCGACGGCGACCCACACCAGCGTCGCCGCGGCGACCAGGCCGGCCAGGGCGGCAATGCCGAAGGCCCCCAGCCATCCGGCGACGATGCTGCCACGACCGACCGACCGCGCGGCGAGCCAGCCAGCGCGGCCGCTGCGGCGCTCCTCGGCCATCGACCACGCCGCCATGGCTCCGGTCAGCGCCACGGCGACGGCCAGTCCCAGGGCGAGCCATTCGAGGGTGACGCTGGCGCCGCGGGCGACGAAGGTGGCCACGGTGCCCCCGGCGACGAACGCGACCAGGATCAGCAGCAGGCGGAACGAGATCCACAGCTCCCGCAGGGCGAGCCAGGCGACGACGGTGGTGTGGCTCACTGCGCGCGGGCCGCCTCGTGAAGCGGCGGCACCGGGCCGGACGCGCGGGGGATGCGCCGCGCCAGCGCCCCGATCCCGTCGGCGGAGAGGGGCAGTCCGGCCGACTCCAGCTCCGCCATCGGCGCCAGCAGGGCCAGGCCCCGCGCGCGCACCAGGGCCACGTGGCTGAACAGCCCGGCCTCGCGCTCCGGGTACCGGCTGGCCAGGATGACCGTGCGGCGCGGACCGGGCAGCCGCAGGAGACGCGTCCGCTCGTGGAGCGCCACCGAGCGCAGCGGATCCTCGAGCAGGAGCACCTCGGGGTCGCCGACCAACGCGGCCGCGAGTGCGGTCCGCTCGGCCAGCGCGTGCCCGCCGTGCCGCACGGCGCGCTCGGCTGCCCCGGGGTCGATCCGGGTCCAGGCCAGGGCGCGCGCGATCCGCCGCTCGGCGTCGGGGTCGGACAGTCCCAGCAGGTCGGTGGCGAGGGACAGTACCTCCCGTGGCGTCATCCACGGCCGAATGCCGGCGCGCGGGCCGAGGTAGGCGACGCGGCGGCCCCACCCGTCGATCGAGGGGTCGTCGAGCCCGGCCAGTCGCATGCGCCCGGCGGAGGCTCGCACCAGGCCGGCGAGCACGCGGATCAGGGCCGATGCGGCGGTCGGCGGGTCGCCCACCAGGAGGAGGCGCATGCCGACCGGCACGGACAGCGTCAGCCCGGTGAGGCGGCCATCAACCCGGATGCCGCTGCAGCCGACGGCGGTCGGGCGCAGGCGTCGGGCCGACGCCGTGCTCCACAGCGCATCGGGGGTCGAGCTGGTCAGGAACGCACCTCCTCCTCGAGCCATCGCCTCGGCGGCCGGCCGATGCTAGCACTGCGTCCTTGACGCGGTGGGGGCCGGTCCATATGATAAGCGCCTGCTTATATAAATCCGCATTTGATAAAGAAGCGCTTTGTGATCAGCCCCGCGCCGGAATCCCCCGGCGAGCAGGACCTCCGCCGGCTTCGCACCCTGTACCGCGCCCTGGGCGACGAGACGCGCCTGCGCGTCATCGGCGTCCTGGCCGAGGTCGGACCCGTGCCCGTGCGCGAGCTGTCCGCTCGCGTCGGGCTGTCGCAGCCGCTCATCAGCTGGCACCTCCGCATCCTGCGTCTCGCCGGCCTCATCGACACGCGGCGCCAGGGCCGAGAGGTCATCTGCCGCCTGCGGACGGCCGCGTTCGAGGAGCTTCACGAGGCCGAGGCGCGCCTGGTCGCCGGCACCGCCGGCATTGCGTCGGCGCCCGCATCGGCCGGGGAGGTCCCGGATGTCGGCTAGCAGCCGCGAGGGGACACCGGAGCTCCGACGCAGCCAGTCGGCGCTGCCTCCCGGCGTGAAGGAGGCGGGACGCGCCGTCCTGACCCCGGTCGTGCGCCTGGCCATGGCGCTGCACCTGACGCCGAACCGCATCACCGTCATCGGCCTGGGCATCACGATCGTGGCGTCGGCGCTGGTCGCGGCCGGCTGGCTGGTGCTGGCCGCCGCCATCCTGACCGCCGGCTCGCTGCTGGATGCGGTCGACGGCGCGCTGGCCCGGGCGCAGGGCAACGTGACCGCCTTCGGCGGCTTCCTCGACTCGACCCTTGACCGGGCCGGCGAGGCCATCATCTACATCGGCGTCGGCGCCTGGCTCCTCAGCGCGCTGGAGGAGCCGCTGTGGCCGGTCGTGGCCGCCATGACCGCCCTGGCCGCATCGTTCCTGGTCAGCTACGCGCACGCGCGCGCCCAGGGCATCGGTCTGGCCGCGGACATCGGGCTCGCCCCCCGGACCGAGCGCCTGGTCCTCGTCATCGCCGGCATCGCGCTCGCCGGCATCGGCTTCACCGCCGGCCTGGTGGGGGCCCTCGTCATCATCGCCGCGCTGGCCGCGGTGACCGTCTTTCAGCGGATCCGGCACGTCTGGCACCTGAGCCGGGCCGCCGGCAGCGACAGCAAGGAGAACTGACCGACCGTGGCAACGACCACCGACAAGGCCGCCAGCAACGGCCACAAGCCCAGCGACGGCAAGGTCCGCGTCGCCATCGTCGGCGTCGGCAACTGCGCCAGCAGCCTGGTCCAGGGCCGCTACCACTACGCCGATGCGAAGGACGGCGACTTCATCCCGGGGCTCATGCACGTGAACCTGGGCGGGTATCACATCCGCGACATCGAGTTCGTCGCCGCCTTCGACATCGACCGCAACAAGGTCGGCAAGGACCTCTCCGAGGCGATCTACACCGAGCCGAACAACACGTTCCGCTTCGCCGACGTGCCGCACCTGGGCGTGCCGGTCGAGCGCGGCATGACGCACGACGGCCTGGGCAAGTACCTGTCGGAGATCATCGAGAAGGCGCCCGGCCCGACGGCCGACATCGTGGGCATCCTCAAGGAGCGCGAGGTCGACGTCATGGTCAGCTACCTGCCGGTCGGCAGCGAGCAGGCCACCAAGTGGTACGCCGAGCAGGCGATCCAGGCCGGCGTCGCCTTCGTGAACGCCATCCCGGTCTTCATCGGCCGCGAGCCGTACTGGCAGCGGCGCTTCGCCGAGGCCGGCCTGCCGATCATCGGCGACGACATCAAGAGCCAGGTCGGCGCCACCATCACCCACCGCGTGCTCACCCGCCTGTTCATGGACCGCGGCGTGAGGATCGACCGCACCTACCAGCTGAACTTCGGCGGCAACACCGACTTCCTCAACATGCTCGAGCGTGAGCGCCTCGAGTCGAAGAAGATCAGCAAGACCAACGCGGTGACCAGCATGATCGACTACGAGGTCGCCGACGAGGACGTCCACGTCGGGCCGTCCGACTACGTGCCGTGGCTGAAGGACCGCAAGTGGTGCCACATCCGGATGGAGGGCACCACCTACGGCGACGTCCCGCTCAACCTCGAGCTCAAGCTCGAGGTGTGGGACTCCCCCAACAGCGCCGGCGTCATCACCGATGCCATCCGCTGCGCGAAGCTCGGCCTCGACCGCGGCCTGGCCGGGACGCTCGTCGCGCCGAGCTCCTACTTCATGAAGAGCCCGCCGATCCAGATCCACGACGACGTCGCCCACAACCGGGTGGAGGACTTCATCCGCGGCGACGACAACGAGACCCTGGTCGGCACCGAGAAGCTCGAGGCGCGCAAGCCGAAGCGCGTCGCCGCCCCGAAGGGGAAGGCGGCCAAGGCCCGCGCCGAGACCGCGGACGTCGGCTGAGATCGCATCCCCAGGGTGGCGGGCGTGAGCAGCGTCCGCCGCTTCCGGGGATAATCGCTCGCAGATGTACGTCCCCAGGGTGGCGTCGGGGATCCTTCGCCGCCTGAGCCGCCCGTCCACGCCGGACGGGTCCGCCGCCCCCGAGCGCCGGCGCGAGGTGCTCACCTACTGGCTCTACCGCGCGGCCGAGCGGCTGATCAACGCCCTCCCGCGCCGGGTGGCGCTGGCCGCCGCGACGGCCGTCGGCAACGTGGCCTACGACCTGGCCGGCCCCAAGGGCCGCCTCATCCGCGAGAACCTGTCGCGCCCCATGCGCCTGCCGGTAGACGATCCCCGCGTCGCCGCGGCGGCGCGCCGCGCGTTCCGCAACTACGCGAAGTACCTGGTCGACATGATGCGGATCGGCGAGATCGGCGAGGAGGAAGCGCATCGGCTCATCCTCATCGAGAACATCGAGCTCCTGCGGTCCGCGCGGGCGGAGGGCAAGGGCGTCATCATCAGCACCGTCCACGTCGGCGGCATGGACCTCATCGGTGCCGCCCTCAAGGCCCACGGCGAGACGCTCCACGTCGTCGCCGACGACACGACCTACGGTCGCCTGTACGACCACCTGTCGGCCCAGCGCGCCAAGCAGCACGTCTTCCTCATCGGCTGGCGCAACCTGCGCGGCCTGTTCCGCGCCCTGCGCGGCGGCGGCAACCTCGTCCTGTTCTGCGACGGCGGCTATCGCCGAGGGGACGTCCCGGTCGAGTTCTGCGGGGAGGCCACCACCTTTCCGATCGGTCCGGCCACCCTGTCGGCCAAGACCGGAGCACCGATGCTGCCGGTCACCTGCCGTCGCCTCGAGGACGACCGCTTCCACGCCGGGGCCCTGCCGCTCGTCCACTGCGCCGGCACCGACCCGGCGGAGCTGTACCGCGCCACCCAGACCGTGGCGGACGAGCTCGGCGGGGTCATCGCCGCCGACCCGGGCCAGTGGTACATGTTCCGCCCGGTCTGGCCCCAGACCGATGCCGAACGCGAGCACGCCGCGCACGCCCTCGCCGCGGCCCGCCGCGGCGAGGACTGGACCCGGATCTGACGGGGATGCTCCTTCGCTTGGCCCTCGAGCTCGCCGATCGCGTCGCGACGGCTCTGCCGCCCGGTGCCGCCTACCGCCTGGCCGACCTGGCCGGCGATGCGTGGCGCCGGTTCGCCCCCGCGCGGCGCCGCCTGGTCGCCGCGAACCTGCGTCGCGTGTGCGAGGCGACCGGCCGCCCGAGCTCGGGGCCGTCCTTCCTCCGGCTGGTGCGCGACGCGTTCCGCCACCACGCGCGCTACTACCTCGAGATCCTGCGCGGCCCGCACTACCCGATGGAGCAGATCGAGGAGATCGTGCAGGTGCCGCGCTGGGCGACCTTCGAGCCGCTCGTCCGCGATCGAGCCTCCATCCTCGTCAGCTGGCACTTCGGGAACCCGGAGCCGTTCGCCTCGTTCCTGGTGGCGCAGCGGATCCCCGTCCTGGCGCCGATCGAGGTCATCGAGCCGCGCGTCCTGTTCGACTTCCTGGTGGCCCGCCGCGGAGCGGGGCATCCCGAGCTCGTCGACGTGCGGCGGGCGGCGCGACCCCTGGCCGAGCGCCTGCGGAGCGGGGGCATGGTCGGCGTGGTCGCCGACCGTGACCTGTCCGGCGATGGGTTGCCGGTCACGATCTTCGGCCACCTCACCACCATGCCGGCCGGCCCGGCCTGGCTGGCGCTGGCGCATCGGTCCACCCTGCTCGCCGGCAGCGCCGTGCGCGTCGCACCGGAGCGCTTCGTTGCCGACGGCGAGCTGGTCGAGCTGCCCGACAGCGGCGATCGGCGCGCCGACATCCTGGAGCTGACGCGGCGGCTGGCCGCCCGGTTCGAGGCGGACGTGGCCGCGGCTCCCGAGCAGTGGTGGGGCGCCTTCCAGCCGGTCTGGCCTGACCTGCCCTCCGGCGGTGCGGGGGAGGTGGAGTGAGCGATTCGCCCACGGTCAGCGCAGGTCGGGCACGGGACGCGCGACCCCGGTCCGGCGGCGAGTGGGGCTGGGCCGACATGCACATCCACTCCCTCTACTCCGATGGGACCGCGTCGGTCCGACAGATCCTGGATCACATCGAGCGCCACACCGAGCTCGACGTGGCGGCCATCACCGACCACGAGCGCATCGACGGCGCGCTGCGAGCCGCGGACCTCCACGCGGCCGGCGACTACTCGTTCGACCTGGTCGTGGGGGAGGAGGTCACCACGCGCCAAGGCCACGTGGTGGCCCTGTTCATCACCGAGCGCATTCCTGCCCTGCGGCCCATCGAGGAGACGCTCCACCGCATCCACGCCCAGGGCGGCATCGCCATCGCGGCCCACCCCATGGCGCCGGTGCCGCTGAGCCTCGGAAGGCGGAGCCTGCGGCGCGTGCGCGACCACGAGCACGAGGACGTCTACCTCGACGCCATCGAGCTGTTCAACCCGAGCTACGCCGGGCGCGTTCGCCAGGGCGCACGGCTGGCGCTCAACGCCGCCGAGCTCGGTCTACCCGGCGTCGGCAACTCGGACGCCCACGTCCTGGCCGGCATCGGCACCGGGTTCACCGCCTTCCGCGGGAGCACCGCCCAGGAGTACCGACGCGCCATCGAGGCGGGGGAGGTCGCCGCCGAGGGGTCCCACTGGTCGTCGGTGCACAACGTCGACGTCTACCGGCGCCAGCTCCACGCCAAGCTGCGACACCTCTGGCACACCCTGAAGCCCGGCGACGAGGACTGGCGCTGATCCGGTACGCGCGTCGCGACCATGACGGAGTTCCGGCATACTCGGTCGCGTGACGTCGCTCGCCCCCTCGCCGACGACGACCGCGACGCGGCCACCGCTCCGCATCGGCATCGTCAGCCCGTACGGCTACCCGCACCCTGGGGGCGTCAACGAGCACGTCCACCACACCTACCAGGCCATGCGGCGCATGGGGCACGACGCCTGGGTCATCACCAGCAAGTACGGCCGCGAGCGCGAGAGCGAGGGCCATGTCATCCGGCTCGGGACCGGCTGGGCCTTCCCGGCCAACGGCAGCGTCGGACGCGTCACCCTGGGCCTGCGCTTCAAGCGTCAGGCGCGCGAGGTGCTCCAGGCGCATCGGTTCGACATCCTCCACTTCCACGAGCCCTTCGTGCCGTTCCTGTCCCCGACCGTGCTGGAGGCGTCGGAGACGGTCAACATCGCCACGTTCCACGCCTTCGGCGGATTCAGCCCCAGCTACTGGATCGGCCGGCGCTTTGCCGGGCCGCTGGCTGAGCTGCTCCACGGCCGGATCGCGGTCTCCGGCGCGGCCCGGCACTTCATCAGCCGCTACTTCCCGGGCGACTACGAGATCATCCCGAATGGCGTGGACGCGGACCTCTACGCCGGTGCCGAACCCTACGAGGAGCTCCGGGACGGAACGCTGAACATCCTGTTCGTCGGACGCTTCGAGGAGCGCAAGGGACTGATCCACCTCCTCAAGGCCTATCACCGGCTCCGTAAGCGCAAGGTCGACGCTCGACTGCTGGTGGTGGGAGCCGGGCCGAAGGAGCGCGAGTACCGGCGCTTCGTCGGGCTGCGCGGCATCCGCGACGTCGAGTTCCTCGGACGCGTCAGCGACGAGGAGAAGCGCCGCTACTTCGCGTCGGCCGACATCTTCTGCGCCCCGAACACCGGCCAGGAGTCCTTCGGCATCGTCCTGCTGGAGGCCATGGCCGCCGGTGTCCCGATCGTGGCCAGCGACATCCACGGCTTCAAGAACGTCATCCAGCGCAACGTCCAGGGGATCCTGGTCGAGCCGCGCAACCCGCGGGCCCTCGCGGCCGCGCTCTACGCGCTGGCGCGCGACCCCGACCTCCGCCACGAGATGGGCGATGCGGGCCGAGCACGCGCTCCCGAGTACAGCTGGGAGCGCGTCACCGAGCGTGTCATCGACTACTACCACGAGGTCCGTGACCGGGTCCTGTCCGACCGAACCTGAGCGAACCGACTCAGGACTCGAGATGCCACAGGGCGCGGTAGTACCGGATGCGCTCGTCGTCCGGCTCGACCCCGTAGGCCCGGAAGAACTCGGCTTGGTGGCCCGGCCCGAAGTTCCAGTCGAGGCTCATCGAGGCGACCGCCAGATCGGCCCAGCGGTCTCCCACGGCCAGGTCGCCGAAGTCGACGTTGCCCGTCCATTGCCCCTCCGCCGAGATCAGCGTGTTCGGGGCGCACGCGTCACCGTGGACAAGCACCGGCTCCTTCACGGGCGGTCGCGGCCCGAGCCCTTCCGGGGATCGGCCGACCCACACCTCCGCAGTCCACTCCGCCGGGAAGGCCTCCACGGCGGTGGCGTGGAGGGCCCGGAGCCCCGCAGCGATCGCCCGGATCGCCTCCGCTCGCCGTGCGCGCCATGTGTCGCCCACCGCGCTTTCCCCGGGCAGCGCGGCCGTCATGAGCCACTGCGCCCCGCCGTCACGGCCATGGTCGATCAGACGTGGCGCCGGATGCCGATCGGAGAGCCACTCGAGGCGAACGCGCTCGCGCTCCAGGTCCACGCCGGTCGCCGCGGGATTCCACTTCACGAAGGCGTCGCCGATCCGGAAGGTCAGCCCTCCCAGCTCGTTGCGCCACGCAAGTTCGACGGGGCGACCAGCCGCGATCGCCAGCACGATGTCGGGAATCGGGTCGTCCCCGAGGGTATGGAAGGCTGCGAGCGAGGCGAGGTCCGGCTGCGTCACAGCGGCTTGCGGTACGCCATGAACGTCTGCTTGGCGGCGTAGCCGAGCGACTCGTACAGGCCGAGCGCCCCGGTGGGGTTCTGCGCGTCGACCCCCAGGCTGGCCGAGGTGAAGCCCGCCTCTCGCGCCGCCACCATCGAGTCGGCCAGGAGCGCCCGGGCCAATCCGCGCCGGCGCCACGGCCGACGCGTGGCGACCGACGCCACGTATACGCGCCGCCGGTGGTGGCGCTCGTTCTCCTCCTCCGGCACGACCGTGACGATGACCGACGCGACCTGGTCGCCGTCCCAGGCCACGCGCCAGAAGCGCGGGTCGGCGTTCTGGGGGTCGCCGTCGAAGGTCCTCCACTCCTCCTCGGTGCCCGGGGTTGCGCCCCAGTGGTCCCGGAACGCCTCCTCCATGGCGTCCCAGATGGCGCGGTACTGGTCGCGCGTCACGGGCCGCACCTCGAGGCCATCGGCGATGGGCAGGGACGGGAGGTCGTCGAGCGACGGTGCCACCATCTCGAAGAAGTAGCGCACCACGCCGTACCCGTCGGCAGTGAGCATGGCGTGGTTGCCCGGATCGGCCTCCGCGCCCTCGGAGGAGAGCCACTTCGGCCCGACGCCCGCATGGCTCTCGGCGATCTGCCGGAGGCGGGCCTCGTTGCGGCGGTGCAACTCGCTGCCAATCCCTCGCCGCCGCCAGTCGGGATGCACGAAGCCGAAGTTCTCATACGCTCGCCCGCCCTCGACCAGCTCCGTCCAGAAGACGCGCGAGTAGGCGACCAGCCTGCCGTCGACCTCGGCCAGCAGGATGTCGCGTTCGTGGTCGCAGTTGGTGTGGTTCGCGTAGGACAGGTCGAACTGCTCCAACGTGGTGACCTCGTCCGAGCCGTTCGCCACGGCCGCGGCCTGGTGCACCCGGTGCATCTCCGGGTGGTCCTCCGGGCCGCGGTAGTGACGGATCCGCAATCCGGGGACGTCCGGGGCGCGCGCGTGCTGGTCGATCACGCCGCACCCCCGTCCAGCGGCCGGCGCCACGCGATGAAGCGCTCGGTGGGGGCGAAGCCGGCCGACTCGTACAGGCCGAACGCGCCATTGGGGTTGTCGGCGTCGACGCCCAGCACGGCGACCTCCATGCCCCGCTCGCGGAGCAGGTGCAGGGAGCGAACGATGAGGCCGCGCGCCAGCCCGCGTCGCCTCCACGCCCGACGCGTGAAGACGCTGTCAAGCCAGCCGCGCCGAATGCCCAGCGCGGCGTTCTCCGCCGGGTAGATCGCGTTCAGCACTCCCCCGGCGATCTCGTCGCCGTCCCAGGCGACCAGCATCAGCTCCGGCTGAAACTCGGGAGAGTCGACCCAGCGCCGGAAGCTGGCCTCCGACTGGTCCCAACCGCCCCAGTGGTCGCGGAAGGCGTCGATGTCCGCCTCCCAGACCCGATGGGCCATCTCGCGCGTCACCGGACGGAGCTCCAGCCCGTCGGGAAGGGGCTCGATGGCGGGCAGGTCCCCGTCGATGCGGCGCTCCATATCGGCGAACCAGCGCACCGGCCGGTAGCCGGCGCGGCGGGCGAGTGCCTGCGCCCCCAGGTTCGTCTCCGCGGTGCCCATGCCGAGGACCATCGGTCGGTCGGTCTCGTGGCTCGCCGCCGTGGCACGCCTGCGGTCCTCGCTGCGCATCAGCAGCATGGTCCCGATGCCGCGCCGCCGGTAGGCGGGATCCACCCAGCATCGGGAGCGGTACTCGCGCACGCCATCGGTCGCGTCGATCCAGTCCAGCTGGCCGAAGGCAACCGGCCGTCCATCGACTTCGACCACGGTGACGTCGCGGGACGGGTCGAACTGCTCGGACGGGTGGCCCCACCAGGCGGCCATCTCCTCGACGGTCGAGCGGCCGCGAACGCCGTCCGCCTCCCACTCGGCGTTCTGGATCCGCACGAGCTCGGCGTAGTCGGCCGGTCCCGCGAAGGCGCGCAGGACCAGGCCGGAGGTGACGGCCGCCGGGGCGGCCGGTTCGGTCTTCATGTCATCTCTCCGTGAGTGGAGCGAGGCGGCATCAGCCGACACGCTTGAGCTTCCCGGTGCGCTTCGCGTAGCGCTCGGCCAGGCCGAACACGTAGACGCCCAGCGGGATGAGGACCACGCCCATGAGGAGCAGCGGCCAGACGTTGTGCAGCAGCTCGCCCACCGACTGGTTGTGGATGAGCCCGCCGCGAATCCCGTCCAGCACGTAGGTGCCGGGGCTGAACTGCGAGACGAACTGCATCCACTCGGGCAGGACGTCGGTGCCGTAGTAGACGCCGCTGAAGAGCAGGATGATCGACTGGATGACGAAGACCATCTGGTCGCCGCGCTCCACGTACAGCAGCGGCAGGATCGCCGCCATCATCCCGACCCCGACGAAGCTGATCGACCCGAGCGCCAGGAACACGGCCGCGGTCACGAAGTTGCCGCCGTCGAACCGGACGTCGAAGAAGAGCAGCATCACCGCCAGGATGATCACCATCTGGATCACCGCGTAGGCCACGGCGAAGAAGGTGGAGCCGATCAGCTGGGTCCAGCGCCGCACCGGCGCCATGAACGTGTACTCCAGCGTTCCCTCCCAGCGCTCCCAGGTGACCGTCTCGCCGATGAAGCCGAAGACGATCGACAGGAAGTTCCAGAAGATGGTGCCGATGATCAGCGTCTGGAGCAGGATCGGGTCGCCCTGGGCCACGCCGATGAAGGCCACCGCCAGGGCGGCGGCCAGCGAGTAGATCAGCCAGGCGACCTCCCAGCCCCAGTACCGCTTGGTCAGGTTGAAGTTGCGCTCGACGAAGGCGAAGCTCGCCTTGAGCTCGCGCGTGGCAATGGTCATCGGTGTCGGTTCCCGAGCGAATGGATGGATGGATGGCCGATGGACCGGCCGGACCCTATCGGGCCCGGACCGGCCGCATCGTGGGATCGTTCGCCAGCCAGGTGCCGGTTCGCACCAGTTGTCGCCCGATCCAGCGTCGCAGCGGGCGCCGCTGATGACCGACTCCCACCAGGAGGGTCGTGCGGCGCAGCTCCGCCTCACGCTCCTTCGCCAGCTGGCGCAGGACGTGAACGTTCTGAACGCTCTGCACGGTCATCACCTCCTTTCCTTTCGTTCCTTCATCTCTGCGACGAACGCGGGTCGTCGTGGTCGACGGCTCACGCCTCGTCTCCTTCCTCGGTCTCGAGATCGTCGTCGAGACTCCTGCCAGTGAATGTCATGAACACGTTCTCGAGCGTCGGCTCCTTGCCGTAGTCGCGGGCCACCAGGCTCTTCAGCTCGTCCGGCGTTCCCTCGGCCACCACGCGCCCGTCGTTGATGAGCGCGATCCGGTCACAGAGCCGCTCCGCCTCGGCCAGGTCGTGCGTGGTCAGCACGATCGTTGCGTCGTGCGTGTCACGCACCTCCTCGACGAAGGTCTGGACGTCGAGCTTCGAGCGCGGGTCCAGGCCGGTCGTCGGCTCGTCGAGCAGGAGGACCGTCGGGCTCGTCAGCAGGGCTCGCGCGATCGCGACCTTCTGCTGCATGCCCCGGCTCATCTGCTCGAGCGGCCGGTCCAGCCGCTTCTCGCCGATGCCCAGGCGAGCGAGGATGGCGATGACCTGCGTCCGGGCCTTCTTGGCGTCCATCCCGTAGAGCCGTGCCGCGTACGACAGGTTCTCGTGGGGTGACAGCTTCTTGAAGAACGCCGCGTCCACGCTCACCCGGTTGATGAGCCGCTTGACCGCCATCTCGTCGCGCGCGATGTCGTGGCCAAGGACCTCGACCCGCCCGGTGTCGAGGGTCAGCAGCGTGCTGACCAGCCGGATGAGCGTGCTCTTGCCTGAGCCGTTCGCGCCGAGGACGCCGTAGATCTCCCCGCGGCGGATCGACATGCTCACGTCCTCCACGGCGGTGACCGGCTTCTTGCTGCGACCGACCACGAACCGCTTGGTGGCATGCTCGATCAGCAGCGCCGGCTGCTCCCCGGCCGGCGGCGGACCGACCCGGCGAACGGGCGCAACGGCCGGAGCGGCCGGCATTGCCGCCGTGCGGGTCGCTGCCGTCTTCGGTTCCTTCGCTACCTGGACCATCGTTCCTGCATCCCGCTGCTTGCTCTAGGGACCGGACACCAGAAGAGCCGCGGTCCGGTGATATCGGTCCGCGGCCCTGTGCCCGTGGGCAAGAAAAAACCGTGGACCCGATCTGGCCCACGGCTCGTGGTGTCTGCTGGGCGGCCTTGCCGCCCGGGCTTCACCTCGACCAGGGCACAGATCTCCCGTCGACTCCGCCGCCGATAGGCGCGAGCCGGTGCGCTGAGGCACGCATGAGGAGATTCATTGCCGTCAGATCGCTCCTTGCTTTCAATGGGTTGTCGCCGGGCTCCACCCGCGCAGCCGAAACCGCCGTCGAGTGGTGCCGGCGGAGTCTACGCCCGACGTCCGACCGGTGTCAACGAAACTACGTCGTTTGTCGCATCGGTCCCGTGCCGGCCGGCGGTCGCGGAAGGGTCATTCGGCCCTGCGGCACCGACGACCGGATCGGTAAGGTGGTGCCACCCGAGCCTGGAGAATTCCGTACATGCAGGCGAATCGCGGCCTCGTCTTCTGGGGCGTCGCCCTCATCACCGCGGGCGCCGTCGCGCTCGCCATCCAGTCAGGCGTCATTTCGGGCGAGGTGGCCCGCGACGTCTGGCGCTTCTGGCCGATCGTGCTCGTCATCATCGGCCTGGCCATCATCGCGGCGCGTACCCCGTTCGCGCTGGTCGTCACCCTGCTGGCCGGCCTGGTGGTCGGCGGCCTGGGCGGCTCGCTCGTCGCGGGCTGGCCGGACGGCATCAGCATCGGCTGCGGCGGCGAGCCGACCGAGCGACTGGCCGACCAGGGCAGCTTCGCCGGTGGCGGCGCCGAGGTGGAGCTCGACTTCAACTGCGGTGAGCTGGCCGTGTCGACGGCGGCCGGGAGCGACTGGTCGCTCGATGCGCGCCACGGGTCAGGCGATGCGCCGGAGGTCCGTTCCTCCGATGACGCCCTCCGCGTCATCCACCATGGCGGCAGCGGTGCCTTCTTCAGCGCCGCCGAGGCCCGCGAGGAGTGGGACGTCACGCTGCCGGCCGATACCGAGCTGGACCTTGCCATCGACGCCAACGCGGCCTCCAGTGAGCTGGACCTGACGGATGCGGCCTTCTCGGCCCTCGGGGTCGACGCGAACGCAGGCGAGGTCCACCTGGCGCTCGACGGCTCGTCGGTCGACGACTTCTCGATCAGCACCAATGCGGGGTCGGTCTCGATGACCGTCGACACCGAGACCGAGCTGTCCGGGTCGATCGGCATGAACGCCGGCTCCTTCGAGCTGTGCGTGCCCGATGGCGTCGCCATCGAGATCACCGTGGAGGACGCGAACATCACGTTCAGCCACGACCTCGACGAGAGCGGCCTGTCGCAGTCCGGAGACACCTGGCGCAGCGAAGACGGCGCGGCCGACGTGCGGCTCAGCCTGGAGGGCAACGCCGCCAGCTTCAGCTACAACCCCGACGGAGGATGCTCATGAACCGCCGCCTCTATCGCTCCCGCACCGATCGCGTGCTGGGGGGCGTGGCCGCTGGCGTGGCCGACTACGTGAACGCCGATCCGGCGCTGGTCCGCATCGCATGGGCGATCCTCGTGCCGCTCACCAGCGGCCTGGCGCTGCTCGTCTACATCGTCGCCTGGATCGCGGTGCCGGAGGCCCCGGTCGACGCCCCGATGGTGCAGCCCCTCGTCGGCGACGCGACCGGCACCGAGGGCCTCGACGCGGGCGCGGAGCGCGGGGCCGCGGAGCCCGGGTCGGCATGGACGCCGCCGGCGCCGGTGGAGCGCCGCGACGGCAACGCCGGCCTGATCATCGGCGCGGGCCTGGTCATCCTCGGGCTGTGGTTCCTGCTGCGCGAGTACCTGCCGGGCATCGACTGGGGTCTGATCTGGCCGCTGTTCATCGTGGGTGTCGGCGTGGTCATCCTCGTCAACGCGACGCGCAACCGCAGCGGGCCGGCGGCCTAGCCGCCCTCGGGCATCGGATCCGGGGCGGGCGGCGCGGCGGCCGCCTGTCGTCGCTCCCACCAGTCGCGTCCGGCGAGCGCGAAGAGCATCGCCCCGGCCGCCACGGCCGCCCCGGCGGCGAGCTTGAGCCCGCTCAGGGTGAGCAGCTCGGCGCGCTCGCCCTGCGGCGGATCGGGGAACTGGAAGCCGAAGTTCCAGGGCGGTAGCGCGCGCGCGGCGTTGACGTACCAGTCCGGCATGGCCAGCGCCGAGTTCAGCGGGAAGATCAGGATGCCGGCCACCACCACCAGCGCGAGGTAGCCGATGGCGATGTCGCGCCACGCCGGCCGGCGCAGGAGCTCGTCGACGACGTAGGCCACGGCAACCATGGCGAAGATGACCGCCGTGAGGTAGTGGTACGCGAACGTCGCGCGTTCGATGCGGATCCACGGCACGTACTGGAAGGCGAAGGCCGCGACCAGGAGCACGAGCGCCGGCGAGCGGCGCTTCCAGGCCAGCACGCCGATGGTGACCACGGCCGGGATGCCGGCCCAGAACAGGAGCGGGTTGCCGCCGTTGTAGATGACCGCGATCTGGTCGGCGTCGTACGCGGTGCCGCCGAAGAACCAGGTCGGCTTGAGGGCCAGCGGCCAGCTCCACCACGGCGAGGCGCTGTCGTGGCCCGCGGTCAGGTTGAAGTGGTAGCCGAACATCTGGGCGTGGAGCTCGTCGAGCGACCATCCGTACCCCGGACCGCCGCCGACCGCCCACTCGTGGCCCAGCTGCAGGTAGGGCAGGTAGCTCAGGCCGTAGACGACGAGCGGCACGACGAGCAGGCTGGCGCCGACCCAGGCCCACGCGAAGCCGCCCATCTCGCCGGGCCGGAACCAGCGCGCATCGGATGACGGGTCGCGGACCGACGCCCAGGCGCGCCAGGCCAGCAGGATGGCCGCCACGCCGACCATCAGCCACGCCGGCCAGCCGGCCTGGACGCCCCGAGCCAGGAGGCCGAACAGGTACTCGACCGCGCTGCCCGGGGTCCGACCCTCGACGCTGCCGAAGCCGAGGACGAAGGCCAGCGTCACGCCACTCACCACGACGGCCGTGGCCGACAGCGCCACCAGCGCCTCGCGCCAGGGCATGCGGATCGGCCGCGCCCAGGCGATGACCAGGGCCAGGGCCAGGACGCCGAGCATCGTGACCAGGAACGGCCACGGCGCGCCGATGCCGCCCACGACGGCGGACAGTGCCGCCAGGCCGACCAGGACCAGGCGCCCGAGCGACGAGCGCGCCAGCACCAGCACCAGCAGCCCGAAGAGCGCGTAGAAGCCGACCCACTTGGTGGCGGCCGCCAGGCCGATGAGGACGCCGACGAGCGGCAGCACCCACCACGCGCTCCGGCTCCAACGCCCCGACCAGACCTGCCAGAAGAGCAGGTAGGCGGCCACGATGAAGACCGCGACGAAGATGTCGTTCATCGCGATCCGGCTCATCACGTAGCTCATGCCGTCGACCGCCACGAAGGCCGCCGCCAGCAGGGCGATGCCCCGGCGGCTGAACATCGTGGCCGCCAGCAGGTAGACGAGGCCGACGAGGATGGCCCCGAAGACCACGCCCGCCAGCCGCCAGGCGAAGGCGGTGCTGCCGGCATCGATGTGGACGAGCGTGCCGTCAGCGGTCGCAACGAGGAGCCGGCCGTGGTCGTCCGCCTGGCCCGTGGTGGCGATGTCGAAGGCCATGGCCACCGGCGTGCCGGGCAGGTCCGTGGCGTCGAAGGTGGCCATGCCGATCGTCCCGTCGCCGCGGCGCTCGACGTGCGGCTCCACCACCCAGACCTGCGCGTCGCCCTCCGGCGTCGTGCCGGCGACGTAGACGAGGTTCGCGAGCCGCTGGTCGGCGATGAGCGTCGGCGCTCCGGGAAGCGGCACCAGCCCGACCAGACGCTCCTCGTCGGCGTCCACGGCCGCGATCCCACCCCGTGTGGCGGGATGCTCCTCGGTGGCCGGCAGCGGGCCGGTGAGGGCCAGGAGCTGCTGATCGTCGCCGCCGCCCCGGACCAGGATCGGTCCGACCAGCGCCGCCCCGATCTCGAGCGTGCCGTCCTCGAGAGGCTGGAGCGTGGCAGCGTCGAGGAAGGCGATGCTGCCCCGCTCGACGTCGCTGACCGCGACGCGGTCCGGGTCGTCCTCGGCCCCGCGCACCAGGCCGATGCCCCCGTAGGTGCCGGATGCGCGCGCGGTCACCTCGTCGCTGGCCGGGTCCACGGTGGCGACGCCGTCCGGGCCGCGGAGCAGGATGGGCGAGCCGCTGGAAGTGAGAACCACGACCTGGTTGACGGCAGCCAGGTCCACCTCGATCGGCGGCCCGGACGGCGGGGCGCGGCCGTCGGGCGAGGCCAGCAGGCCGGCCAGCTCGTACGTCTCCACGGTCCCGGCGTCGGCGCGGCCGACGAGGAGCCGCGGCGCCTCCGGATCGTAGGCCAGGGCCGCGACCGGTCCGCCCGCCTGCCAGCGGGCGAGCTCATCGCCGGACTCCGCGTCGGTGGCGACGACCGTCGAGGTGCCGGACAGCGTGAAGGCGACGGACCGGTCGCGCCCGAACGCCGCGCGGGCCGGCGCGACGGCGAGCGTCGGCGAGGGCTCGTCCAGCTCATCGCTGTCGATGACCCGGTTCGGATCGGCGAGGACGATGCCGCCGGCGATCAGGTACTTCGCCAGCATCGGGTGGGTCCACTCGTAGACGTCGCGGTCCCAGCCGTGCTGCCAGTTGGCCAGCCACTCGGCCGCCGAACGGGCGTGGTAGACCTCGTCGAAGTGGTGGCCGCGCGGCACGTCGAGCCGCCACAGGCGGAAGACCAGGGCGAACAGGACCAGGGCCAGGAGGAGCCACGCGTCGCGTCGGTCGAGGCGCCGTCCCGGCTCGCGCAGGTACGCGTCCGCCGGGTTCGGGGCGAGCCACCGCGGCCCGCGCCCGTCGCCTGAGGCGGCCGGGTCGACCCGGGTGGCGCCCCAGTCGGCCGGAGCCGGGGCGCGCGGGGCGATGGGGGCCGGTGCCCCGACGACTGGTTCCGGCTCGCTGGCCGAAGGCGGGGTCGGCACGGGCTCCGACGCGTGGCTGGCCGCCAGGCGCAGGGCGTGCCAGACGACCGCGCCGAGGAGCACCACGCTGAGGAACGAGAGCGCCCAGATCCCCGCGTCGGTCAACAGGGTGGCGCTCAGCAGGCCGTCCTGCTCCATCGGCGCGCCGCCCAGTCCCGGGTTCATGACGCGCGGGCCGGCGAAGGACCAGTCCTCGGTGTAGACCCAGTACACGTTGGCGAAGAAGCTCAGCGACAGTCCGCCGTAGATCCACGGCCACGAGCGACCGGCGAACAGGAGCGGCGCCGCCAGTGCCAGGGCCGGGAAGAGGTAGCGCTCGTGCACGCGGGTGGGGAGCACGAAGAAGGCGACCGCCAGCAGGAGCGCGGCGAGCAGCACCCCGCGCACGTCGTCGCGCCGCGCGACGACCACCAGGGCGATGATCGCGGCCGCGGCGAAGAGCACGGTGCCGACGTGCTGCCACGTCAGGCCGATGCCGCCGAGGGTGATGGCCGCGACCGTGTCGTCGCCCCAGTGCAGCGTGTCGCCCAGTCCGCTCCACGGGTTGCGCCACAGGTTGAACGCGTTGATGCTCAGGCCGGTGTACGTGCCGGCTGCCTCGGCCAGCTTGCCGATCAGGCTCGTCGTCGGGTCCGCCTCGGGGAACAGGCCCAGCAGGCCCCGCGGGTCGCCCCCCGCCCGCGGCGCGTAGATCGTCATGCCGAACGGCAGCATCATCGCCACGAGCGGCACCACGCCGGCGGCCAGCGAGGTCAGGACGCGCAGGAGGTCCGGCCGATCGCGGTGCAGCGGGTCCGCGGATCGAGCGAACAGGTGGCGCTTCAGCCCGACGATCGCCACGATCGGGATCAGGAACGCGAACTGGAACTTCACCAGCAGCGCGAGCACCGCGCCGAACGCCGCCGCCTCGGTCCACCCGCGCGCGAGGGCGTAGATCGTCGCCAGCAGCACCAGCGTGCCGACCGAGTCGATCTGGCCCCATACCGCCGAGTCGAAGATGACGCCGGGATTGAACAGGTAGGCCGTGGCGGCCACCAGGCCCAGCGCCTGCGGCGCCACGCCGAGGCGCGCGCGGTCCGCCAGCTGGCTTCCCCATCGGCGACAGGTGGCGAACAGCAGCCAGGCCACACCGATGTCGGCCAGGATGCCCGGGATCTTCACCAGCCCGCCGGTGGCGTCCTGCCCGACCAGCGGCGTCAGCGCCCCGCCGATCCCGCCGAGCAGCCAGAGCACGTAGAGGTACCCCGGCGGGTAATCGCTGAAGTAGCCCTCTTCGTAGAATGCGGCTGGCCCGACGCTTGCTAGGCGCTGGCCCCAGGCGGTGAAGTCGCCGATGTCGATGGCGAATCCGCTGAGCGGCATGTAGACGCCGGCGATCAGGACGCGCAGGACCAGGCCGAGGACGAGGACCGTGGTGAGGATGGTGCCGGCGTCGAGCCGCCTGATCGTGTCCACAATCCCCACGCCCCGTCGGCCGACGGGGTCGCGGGTCATCAGGTGCGGCGCCCCCGTGGAGCGCGCCGTGTCGTGTCGCACGCCAAGGTGGCGGTGAGTATACATCGAGCCTCCGACGGCTCCGGGACGCGCACCGATGCGCCGGACGGACGCCGCTGGATCCCCTACAGCCGCAACAGCGTCGCCTTCGCCGCGGCGCTGGTCAGCGTGCTCGCGCTGGCCCTGTACCTGCGCACCATGCTGCCTTCGACCGGCTTCTGGGACACGGGGGAGGCACAGACGGTGCCGCCCACCCTGTCGATCTTCCACCCGACCGGGTTCCCGTTCTACTCGCTCCTCGGCTGGGCCTGGAGCCAGCTGCCCATCGGCGAGGTGGCGTGGCGCATGAACCTGCTCTCGGCGGGCTGCGTCGCGCTGGCGGCCGGGCTGGTGACGCTCATCGCCGGCCACCTCGTCGTCGAGCGCCACCGTTGGCTGGCGGGGTCGGCCGTGGCGGTGGCCGGGCTGGCCTTCGCCTTCGCCTCCGAGCCCTGGCAGAACGGGACGCGGGCGGACGTCCATGCCATCAACGTCCTCTTCGTGGCGCTGGTCGTCTGGCTCCTCCTGGCCTGGGGGGCCGCGGAGCGCGCCGGGGGCCCTCGCGCCGGTCGCTGGCTGGCCGCGGCCGCGGCCGCGTTCGGGCTCGGGCTGGCCACGCATCCGCTCTCGGGCCTCGCCGCCTTCGGCATCGCCGTCTGGCTGCTGGTGGTCGACCCGGCCATCTGGCGCCGATGGCGGCTGGTGCTGGGCTCGGCCGTGCTCATCGGCTTGGGCATCGCGCTGTACGGGACGATCTACCTGCGAGCCGTCATCGAGCCGGCACCGCCGCTCTTCTACGCCCACCCCAACACCTGGGAGAACTTCCGCTACCTCGTCTTCGCCGAGCAGTTCCGCGGCCTGTTCGAGGAGTTCGGCTCGCCCCTCGCCGACCTCGGCCGGAAGTGGGTTGGCGCCGAGCGAGTCCTCGCCGCCCAGCTGTCCGGCCCCGGCTGGCTGCTGGTCGCGATGGGGGCGGCCGTGACCGCCACCAGGCGGCCGGGCGTGGTCGCGTTCCTCGGCCTGGTGGCGGTGGCCACCACCCTCTACGCGGTGAACTTCCGCGACGGGGACATCGATCGCTACTACCTGCCGGTCCTGGTGGTGACGATCCCGTTCCTCGGCGTGGCGGTGGCCGCGATCGGCGCAGCCGCGGCGTCGGCCCTGGCGGAGATCGGCCGGCGGATGGTCGCTTCCCGCGCGGCGCGGCACCGGCTGGCGAACCTGGCGGGGGCGATCGTGGTCGCCCTCGGAGCCGCGGTGCCGATCGCATCGCTCGTCACCGGCTACGAGGCGAACGACCAGAGCGCCAACCGCGAGGCCGATGCGTGGGTCGCATCGGTCCACGCCCAGCTGCCGCCGAACGCGGTGGTCATCAGCTGGTGGAGCTACAGCACGCCGCTCTGGTACCACCGATGGGTCCTGGGGGAGCGGCCGGACGTGACGATCGTCGACGAGCGCAACATCCTCGACGATGGGTACCGTACGATGCACAACGCCATCCGGACCTTCCTCGGCGAGCGGCCGGTGTACGTGGTGCCGCCGCACTGGGAATGGGCCGATCTCGCCCGGGAATGGAGCTTCC
>DATAKU010000086.1:0-1762 GCA_036261425.1 Candidatus Limnocylindria bacterium
GGCGACGAGGTACCAGATGCCGGCCTTCAGGACCAGGCCGAGCGGGTCCAGCGTGCGCTCGACGTCCCGATCGCCGCGGTGGTAGGCGATCGCGATGCGGCGGCCCTCCCACACGGCCGACGCCAGAGACGCCAGGTGTGGCACCGGGTCCTCCGCGCGGAACCAGCCGGAGGCGTCGAGATGGAAGCGCTCCACCAGTCGCGAGGCGCGCGTTCGGAGCTCGGTCGGCAATGCCGCCAGGACCTTGAGGCGCGCGGCCGCCACCACGGTTCCGAGGCCGAGCTCGGCGGCCGGTCCGGGGATCCCGGAGAGGAACAGCGCCTCGGCCTCGTCGCCGGTGAGGCCGGTGAGCCGCGTCCGGTAGCCGTCGACCAGCTGGATTCCGCCGTGCGGACCCCGCTCGGCGTAGATCGGCACGCCGGCGGCACTGAGGGCGTCCACGTCGCGGTGGATGGTGCGCTCCGAGACCTCGAGCTCCTCGGCCAGCATGGCGGCCGTCATCCGGCCCCGGGCCTGGAGCAGGAGGAGCAGCTGAACGAGCCGGGAGGCGCGCATCGGAGCGAGGATAGCGCCCGATTCAGGACATTGCGCGTCAGGTATTGGCGCCCACGAAGGCGGCGATACGATCGAGCGCGTCGTCGAGCACCGGATCGAGGCCGTGCCGCAGTCCCGGGTAGAGGTGGAGCTCGGCGTGGCGCAGTCGCTCGGTCGCGCTCCGAAGCAGGTCGTGCCGTGCGAACGGGTCGCGGTCGCCCGACAGGAGCAGCACCGGGCAGGTGATCGCCGGCCAGTGGGACGTCCGCTGCTCCCAGGCGTCGTGCCGTCCCGGCGCGTGCAGCGGGTAGGACAGCAGCACCAGCGCAGCCGGACCGTCGCCTCCGCGCTCCGCGGCCAGCAGCGAGGCGACCCGGCCGCCGAACGAATGGCCACCGATCACGCTCGGGACGCGCTCGCGCTCGACGGCGGCGGCGTAGACCGGCAGCGCACGCTCCGCCGCTCCCTTGGGGAGCGGCAGCAGCGCGACGCTCAGCCCGCGACGCTCAAGGCCCTCGGCGTGCCGGCGCAGCCGATCGATCGAGCCGGAGGCGCCGGGCGCGAGGATGATCCGGGTGACGGCCACGGACCGATGATAGGCCCTGCTACTGAAGGCCCCAGAGCACCTGCCGAGGGGTCAGGCCCGAGGCCATGATCCGTGCGGCGAGGTCGCGGCCCACGTACCGGTAGTGCCACGGCTCGTAGTCGTAGCAGGTCAGGGCGAAGGCGCCGCGCGGGTAGCTCATGACGAAGCCGTAGCGCCAGGCGTTGGCCGCCATCCACGCCCCCGCCGGCGTCGCCGCCCAGTCCGCGTACTCCCACGGCCGTGCACCGCCCTCGCTGGTGACGTCGATCGCGGTCCCGAGCTGATGCTCCGAGTGGCCGGCGCGTGCCGAGGTGCGGAGCGCCTGCTCGTACCCGCCGACGCCGACCCAGTAGTCGAAGGTCGCCTGCTGCTGCGCGTAGCTGCGGTACGCGCTCACGATGCGAAGCGGTAGACCGGCCGCCCGCGCATCGGCGGCCATCTGGGCGAGGTCGGCAACCGCGACCGCGCGGAGCGCATATCCAGGGTTGAGGCCTGCGGCCGAGCTGTCGACGAGGTCAGGGGGCACGTACCAGGCAGGCAGCTTGTACACCGTGTCCAGCAGGGTCAGCGGCCAGGCGTCGTAGGCAGTATGGCGCGTCAGGATGTCGAGGTAGTCGCAGCGGGGCGGGGGCTCCGGCATGG
>DATAKU010000097.1:0-5884 GCA_036261425.1 Candidatus Limnocylindria bacterium
GGCCGACCATCATGGCGGCCAGCTCCTCCTCGCTCGTCTCGGCCGGCGTCGTGGTGCCGACAACCCGCCCCCGACGCAGGACGGTGACGCGGTCGGCGACCTCCATCACCTCGCCGAGCTTGTGGGTAATGAAGATGATCGAGGTGCCACCCGCGACCAGCGAGCGCATGATCTCGAAGAGTTCCTTGGTCTCCTGGGGCGTGAGGACCGCCGACGGCTCGTCCAGAATGAGGATGTCGGACCGCCGGTACAGGGTCTTGATGATCTCGACCCGCTGCCGGACGCCGACCGGGAGGTCCTCGACCATGGCGTCGGGGTCGATGCGCAGGCCGTGCTTTTCGGACAGCTCGACGATGCGCGCCCGGGCCGCCGGCTCGTCGAGCATGCCGACGGGGCCGCGCGTGGTCTCCACGCCGAGCATGACGTTCTCGGTCACGGTGAAGACCGGAACGAGCATGAAATGCTGGTGCACCATGCCGATCCCCGCCGCGATCGCGTCGCCGGGGTCGTGGAAGGTGACGGGGCGACCGTCGAGCAGGATCTCCCCCTCATCGGCCTGGTAGAGGCCGTACAGGACGTTCATCAGCGTCGTCTTGCCGGCGCCGTTCTCGCCCAGCAGACCGTGAATCTCGCCGGGCTGGACGAGGAGATTGACGTCCTGGTTGGCGATGACGCCGGGGAAGCGCTTGGTGATCCCCCGCAGCTCCAGCTTCACGGTGCCTGGCTCCGTGGTGACGAAACGGGCGGCGTCTGGTCGACGCCGCCCGCAGGATACCTAAACCGGGTGACCCGGACGGGTCATTCGCCGTAGTAGTCGGAGGGGCTCAGCTCCCCGTCGATGATCATCTGCGCCATCTCCTCGAGGGCCGTCTTGACCTCGTCGGAGATCTCGTCCTCGTAGTCGTGGAACGGCGCGATGCCGACGCCCTCGTTCTCGAGGTTGCTGAGGAACGTGGCCTGCGGCTCCTCGCCGTTGACCGCGCGCTCGATGGCCTGGAAGACCGAGTTGTCGATGCGCTTGATGATGCTGGTGAGCATCAGCTGGGAGTACTGCGGCACGGTCTCGGTCCAGTCGACGTCGACACCGAGGCCGACCGCCTCCGCGCCCTGCTCCTCGATCGCCGCGAACGTTCCCTGGCCGATCGGTCCACCGACCGGCAGGATGACGTCGGCGCCCTCCTGGAGGAAGCCGATGGTGACGTTCTTGGCGTCATCGGTGCTCTCGAAGTTGCCGGTGAAGGTACCCGAGGCCGGGTCGTTCGGGTCACGGCCGCCGAGCATCTGGACGTCCGCGCCGTTCTCCTCGTTGTAGTAGTTCATGCCGGCGATGAAGCCGTCCATGAAGTCGGTCACGCCGGGGCCGATGTTGATGCCGCCGAAGGTGCCCATGACCCCGGTCTTCGACCAGGACGCGGACGCGTAGCCGGCCAGCATGGCCGCCTCGGCGGTGTTGTAGACGAGCCCCTCGACGTTCGCGATGGCCGGGTCGTAGGCGAAGTCGACGATGGCGAAGCGGATGTCCGGGTTCGCCTCCGCGGCCTCCTTGGTGGCGTCGCCCAGCAGGAAGCCGACGGTGACGATCATGTCGCAGCCGTCGCTGACATGCTGGTTGATGTTCCGGGCGTAGTCCTCCTCGCTCCGGGACTCGAGGAAGGTGACCTCGACGCCCAGCTCGGCCTCGGCGTCCTCCATGCCCTTCCAGGCGTTCTCGTTGAAGCTGTTGTCGTCGATGCCGCCGACGTCGCTGACCATGCAGACCTTGTAGTCCACGGCCGCGGCGCTCTCCGACGGCTCGGCGCTCTCCGACGGAGCGGCGCTCTCGGACGCCGGCTCCGAGGCAGGCTCCGAGGGCTCCTCCGACGCGCTGGCGCCGGTCCCGTCGCCGCAGGCGGCCAGGATCAGCGACAGGATGACCAGGACGGCCATCAGCGAGCTGGTGTGCTTTCGCATGTTCTCCTCCACACCGCATGAGGTGCGTATTCGCCGCGACCTCTCGCGGCGGTCAGGTATGCGCCCGGGCCTCATGTCGGCACGCCGGGTCCGCGGCATCATAGTAAATCGTTTTAGGCATGCTCAAGGGTCATTCGGCACGGTCCGGGCCGATCCGGCCGGCCGCGTATGATCCGTGGCCATGAGCGCGCTGCCGCACCGCGTCCGCCTCGTCGTCTTCGATCTCGACGGCGTGGTGTACCGCGGCCACCAGCCGGTGCCCGGCGCCGCCGAGCTGGTGTCGTGGCTCCACGGCGCCGGCGTCACGGTGCGGTTCGCGACGAACAACTCCATGGTGGCGCGGGCGGGCTACGTGCAGCGGCTCGGCGGGATGGGCATCGAGACGGCTCCCGACGAGGTCGTCACCTCGACGTCGGCCACCATCGAGCACCTGCGCCGGCACGCGCCCGAGGTCCGATCGGTCCTTGCCATCGGGGCGGAGGGCATGCGGCGCGAGCTGCGCGAGGCCGGCTTCGACGTGGTCATGGCCGGCGAGGCGGTCCAGGCCCACGCGGGCGGGCCGCTGGAGCGGCGATTCGACGCCGTGGTGGTCGGGCTGGATCCGCACGTCGACTACCGGCGCCTCGCCGCCGCCATGCGAGCGGTCGAGGACGGTGCCCGCCTCGTCGCCACGAATGCCGACACGCGCTACCCGACCGCGGCGGGCTTCCTGCCGGGAGCGGGCTCCATCGTCGCGGCCGTGGCGACGGCCACCGGCATCGCTCCGGAGGTCATCGGCAAGCCGCAGCCGGCCATGTTCGCCGCCATCCTCGAGGCGAGTGGCCGTCCCGCCGCAGAGGCGGTGGTCATCGGGGACAACCCGGACGCCGACGTGGTGGGGGCATCGCGGGCGGGCGTCGCCTCGATCCTGGTGCTGACGGGCGTGGCCGATGCCGCGATGGCCGAAGGACTGGCGGGGGAGCGTCGTCCGACGGCCGTGGCCGCGGACCCCGTGGCGGTGCGGGCCCTGCTCGAGGACCGGATCAGCCGATGACGGCTGCGCCGCGCCAGGCGTCCCACTGCGCCGTGGCGTCGCGGGCGATGGGCTCCAGCAGCGAAGCGGGGACGAACGCCCGCCGGAACGCGTTGAGGGCGATCGCCGCCAGCTCATCGTCCCGCAGGCCGACGGCCTCGGCGGTGCGCACGATCTCCTCCGACAGGGTCGTGCCCGTCACGGTCCGGTCGTCCGTCGAGATCGTGACGCTCACGCCCGCCCGGTGGAGCGCCGCGATGGGATGGTGGGCCAGGCTCGGCACGATGCCGGCCTGCACGTTCGAGGTGGGGCACAGGTCCAGCGTCACGTCGCGGGCGCGCAGGAGCTCCATGACATCGGCATCGGACGCCGCCGTCACCCCGTGGGCGATGCGTCGGACGCCGAACTCGAGCACCTCGCGGATGCGGTCCGGACCAGCCACCTCTCCGGCATGGGCGGTGACGGCGAGTCCCGCCTCCCGGGCCGTGGCGAAGGCGAGGGCATGGGGCGGCGCCGGCCAGGCCGCCTCGGGTCCGGCCAGGTCGAAGCCGATGACCGGCGGGCCGGCCGCAGCGGCCGCTTCCGCCAGCGCGACGTTCGCCGCGGGCGGGTGGTTACGCATGGCGGTGACGATGAGCCCGACCAGCGGCGTCGCCGGGCCGTGGAGCGCGGCCGAGCGGGCCACGCCGCGTGCCACCGCCTCGATCACCTCGTGGACCGACAGCCCGCGCTCCTGGTGGAGGCGTGGCGCCCAGCGGATCTCGGCGTACCGGATCCCATCGCGCATGAGGTCCTCCACGAGCTCCAGCGTCGTGCGCTCGAGCGCATCGGCGGTCTGGAGCAGGGCGATGGGAAGGTCGAAGAACTCGAGCAGGTGGGCCTGGTCCCGACAGCGCGCCGGCCCCATCATCCGCGCTCGCGCCTCGTCGAGCTCGAGCACCATGCCCACGGCGGACGCCAGCTCCACCGCGGTCTCGGGTCGCATCGATCCGTCGAGGTGCTGGTGCAGCTCCGCCTTCGGGAGTGCGCGGACGGCATCGATGCGGGACATCGGCCCATGATAGGCATCCGCAGCGCGCTGTCGGGGATCGCCGCGATGGCGCTCGCCGGTGGGGCGCTGGCGCCCGCCGCCGCCGATCCGGCCGATGGACTCGCCGCCCGCCGGCTGGTGGTCGAGCGGGCCGCCGCGGCGATCGACCGGCTCGATGAGCTCGATCGCATGGTGGATGCCGCGCTGGCCTTAGCGCGGCGTGGCGCGGCGCGCGTCGTCTCGGGCGCCGAGCCGCCGGGGCCGCCGTTGATCGAGGCGGCGGCGGTCCTCGCGCGGGCCGACGGGGCAGCGGCGGACGCGCGCAGCGCCGTCCGTGCCGCGGACGGCGCGCGGCGAGCCCAGGAGCCCGCCACCCCGCTGCCCGAGCCGGCGTTCGTGGCCGGCGAGGTCGGCTCCATCGGCGGCCAGCTCGAGGCGACTGTTGCCGCCGCCGAGTCCTTCGCCCAGATGCGCCGCCGTGCCGAGGCCCTGGTCGGCGGCCTCGACGCCGCGCTCGAGGCGCTCGTCGATGGTGACCTGGCCGAGGCCGATCGATTGGTCACCGCCGCCCGAACCGATCATGATGCGGTCTCCGCCTGGGAGGTCGAGCTGGTGACGCTGCCGATCTGGATCGCGACGACCGATGCCCTCATCGCCGACGTTGAGGCCCTCCTGGCCGCAACCCGCGCCGGCGACGCCCCCGCGGCCGAGGCGGCGGCCGAGGCCTTCGCCGCGCGGGCCGAGGAGGCGGCCACCGCGGACCGCGCCCTCCGCATCGCGATGAGCGAGGGTGGCGCGGCGGTCACGGCGCCACCGCTCGGGCGCCTCGCCACGCTGCGCGCCGACATTCGGGACGAGCGGCTGCGGATGGACGCCCTGCGGCTCGGGGTGAGCCCGTGAGCGAGGCGCACGACCGGCTCATCGGCACGACCCTGGCCGGTCGCTACCGGGTGGACGCGCTCCTCGCCCGGGGCGGGATGGCGCGCGTGTACCGGGCGCGTGACGAGCGCCTCGATCGCGACGTGGCGATCAAGGTCCTCTCCTCACCGTACGCGGACGACCCGGCCTTCACCGAGCGGTTCCTGGGCGAGGCGCGCGCCGCCGCGTCCCTCTCGCATCCCAGCCTGGTGCACGTCTACGACTCCGGCAGCGACGGGGACGCCCACTACATCGTGATGGAGCTGCTCGAGCGGCACCGGACGCTGCGGGAGGTGCTGGACGAGCGCGGGCCGCTGCCACGCGACGAGGTCCTGCGCATCGGCCGGGAGCTGCTGGCCGGCCTGCGGGTCGTCCACGACCGTGACCTGGTGCACTGCGACGTGAAGGCCGGCAACGTGATGCTGGGGCCGGGGCCGGCGAAGCTCATCGACTTCGGGATCGCCACGCCGCCGCACCCGGGCGACAGCGGCGACACGAGCATCGGCTCGCTGCAGTACATGTCGCCGGAGCAGCTGCACGGGGAGGCGCTCACCCCGGCCAGCGACCTGTTCAGCCTTGGAGCGGTGCTGTACGAGGCGCTGACCGGCCGCGTGCCGTATCCCGGCAGCGACCCGGCGGCGGTCAGCGAGGCCCATGCGGCCGGCTCCATTCGCCCGCCGTCGACGCTGGTGGAGGGCGTCCCGGGCCGCCTGGACGAGGCGATCCTCCAGGCGCTGCGCCGCGACCCGCAGCAGCGCTTCCGCAGCGCGGGGGCCATGAGCCGCGCCCTCGAGGCGGCCGCAACCGAGGTCACCGCCGCCCGCGGGGACGAGACGCGCGTGATCCGGCGCTCCGAGGGGTACGTCCCACCGTCCGTGCCGGACCGCCCTGCACCGGCAGCCGCCCCCGCTGCCACGCCGCCGCGGGAGGCGCCGGTCGTCCGGCGGCGTCCGGCGGACCCGACCGGCCGCCGT
>DATAKU010000109.1:0-2680 GCA_036261425.1 Candidatus Limnocylindria bacterium
GGTGCGTCGGCGCGCCGAGCTGGAGCGAGCCCTGGCCGGAGCAACCGGAGCCCCGTCCGGGGCCGTTGGCTTCGCCGCCGGGGCGCCTCCGGCCTCGCCGCCGACGCGGGGTGGAGCGAACGTGCGGGCGCTCCGTCGGGAGATCGAGGCGCTGCGGAAGCTCGAGGCCCTGCCGGAGCCACCCCCGTCCGTCGACGAGATCATCCACCTGGCGCTGATCCCGACCTACACCGAGCCGCTCGACAAGCTGCGCCATACCGTCCGGGCGCTGGCCGACGCGGCGTGGCCGACCGAGCGGAAGATCTGCGCGATCATCACTCGCGAGACCGACGAGCAGGGGATCGCCAACGTGGCGGCGCTGCGGGCCGAGTTCGGGCACGCCTTCGCGGAGTTCATCCATATCCTCGATCCGCTCGAGCCGGGGATCGTGGTCGGCAAGAGCAGCGCCATGGCGTGGGGCGGCCGCTACCTGTATCGGACCCTTGTCCGGGAGCGCGGGATGGATCCGCGGCGCATCATCGTGACCGACCTGGACGCCGACTACCGCGTGCACCCCCAGTACTTCGCGTACCTGACCTGGGTCCACCTCTCCGATCCGAACCGGGAGACTCAGCTCTACCAGCCGATCCCGTACTTCCACAACAACATCTGGCAGGCGCCGGTCATGCAGCGGCTGTTCGCCGCGGTGCTCACCCAACTGCAGATGTGGCGCAGCGTGCTCCCGGAGAAGCTCCAGAGCTTCGGCTCGTACTCCACCACCCTGCACCTCGTGCACGACGTCGGCTATTGGGCCACCGATGCCATCCCCGAGGACAGCCGCTTCTACTGGAAGAGCTACTTCCGGTACGGCGATCGATTCCGCGCCGTGCCCCTCTTCATCCCGATCTACGGCGACGCCGTTCGCGCGCGAGGCTACTGGCGCAGCATGACCGAGCAGTACCTCCAGGCGCGCCGCTGGGCGTGGGGCGTGACGGACATCCCGTACGTCATCCGCAACGCCATCGAGCACAGCGAGATCCCGTTCTGGTCGCGCTTCTGGCGGGTGATGAACCTGTTCGGGGAGCACATCAACTGGGCGATCGCGCCGTTCGTCATCATGTTCGGCGCCACCGTGCCGCTCCTGATCAACCCGGCCTTCGCCGAGACCACCCTGGGCCAGAACCTGCCGCTGTTCGCCAGCGTGATGCTGACCATGGCGCTCGTCAGCCTCTTCGTGCTCGTCTTCGTCGAGCATCGCATCGTCCCGCCACGCCCGGCCGAGTGGGGACCGCTGATGCGGCTCGTCAGCTACGTGCAATGGCTCGGCCTGCCGTTCGTCGGCATCTTCTTCAGCAACCTGCCGGCGCTCGATGCCCAGACGCGCCTGCTCACCGGGCGCTACCTCGAGTACCGGGTCACCGAGAAGGCCTGAGCCGATGACCGATGCCGCCGCGCGCATCGCGCGCGTCCGTCTCGCCCGATCCGTGCCGCGACTCCTGGTGCTGCCGGGGATCCTCCTTCTCGCCGGCGCCGGCGTGGCGACGTTCGGCGCGCTGGCCTCCCCGATGCCGGCCGGCTGGATTCTCGTGGCGGCCGGGGCCGTCGTGGCGCTCGTGGGGCTGGGCTGGGCAACGCGGCTGCTGAGCGTGCGGCTCGAGGTCGAGGAGGCGGCGATCCGGGTGCGCTGGATCGGCGGCGGCCACCGCTACGTCCTCAGCCCGGGCGCCGTGACGAGGGTGCGTCTGCGTGGCGAGGACGCCTCTCGCCTCCGCACGCGGACCCGGCTGCTCGGCTGGGACCTGGGACGGGGCCGGCTGCGAGACGAGGAGGACGTGCACGTCGTGCGTCTGGCGCCGACGCCGACCGCCATCCTTGTCCCGACCCGGGACGGCCGGCTGGCAATCGCCGCGGCCGAGGAGTCCGAGCTGCTCGACGCGCTGGCGCAGGCGGCTCGGGCGCGGCAGCGCACGGCCGCCGAGGCCGCAGTGGCGCCGCCCGCCGAGACGGAGCCGGAGCCGGAGCCGATGGAGGCCCCACCCGAAGCCGCGGTCCAGCAACCGCTGCCACCCGAGCCGGAACCGCGGTTCATGACCGGCATCGAGCGCGCGCTGTACGAGCGCCGGCTGGCGGAGGCACTCGAGGCGGCCACCGCAGCCGCCATGGCGCCGGCCGACGCCGCTCCCGCGGCGGTCCAGCCCGGAGGTCCGGCCGCGGTGACCGCGGCAGCGGTGGCGGCAGCGCCCCCGGATGCCGTCCCCACCCGCCGCCGCTCGGTCCCGCGGCCCTCGATCCGGCGTCCATCGGCAGCCACGGCGATCGTGCTGCTCCCGCTGCTGGCCGCCGGCGCGGTGTGGGGCGTGGCGCTGACGGGGGACCGGCTGCCCGCGGCGGAGACGGACCTCGGCCGGCTCACGTCGCTGGCCCTCGTGCTGGCCGGGCCGGCCTCGGCGGTTGGCGCGATCGTGGCGCGGGTCTGGTGGCCCAGGCTCACCGGCGCGGTGGTGGTCGCCGGGCTGGCGGCCACGATCCTGGTCGGGCGGGCGCTGCTCGGCTGAATTGACACCGTCCCCATCGGCTGCGACGATCGGCCCCTCAGTCAATCACGCGGGCGATGACGGAGCCACGTCCGTCGCCAGCGGCGATCCCTCGAGCGAGCCCGGACGGTGGAAGCGGGCGGCATCGTCGGCGGCGGTCATCCCTC
>DATAKU010000111.1:0-19484 GCA_036261425.1 Candidatus Limnocylindria bacterium
GAGGACTACGGGCTCGGCGTCCAGCGCATCGAGCTGCCCGATGAGGTGGTCGGCTTCGGGCACACTGGCCTGCTGAAGACGTTCACCACGCTGCTGGTCCACCTGCCGGAGCAGCGGGTGACGGTGGCGCTGCTGGTCAACCGCAGCCACGTCGACCTGGGCGGCATGCTCGACGCCGATCCGACCGGCAGCGGCCCTTCGCTGCTCGAGCTGGCCACCGGCGTCTCCGACTGACCTCGTTCGGGGGTGCTCCGGGGTCGGCCGCGCGCGGCGAGAGAGTTCAGAAGACTTGAAGACTTGTTCCGGGCGAACCGAGAACTCACCCCGTTCGGCCGCGTGTCGAGAGAGTTCAAGAGACTCGAAGACTTCATCGAGGCCCGGCCCAGCTGCGCCGAGCCGAGCCCGACTCCGGCGCGCCTCAGTCGCCGTAGAGGATGTCGCGGATCACGGGCATGGGAGGCGTCCCGTGGCTCAGCACCGACTCCAGGAACGGCCGCCAGGCGAAGTCGTCGCGGCGGCGGCGGCGCTCCTCCTGCTCGAGCTCGGTCATCTCGGTGAAGCCCAGGAAGTACTCGCACAGCTGGGTCGAGGAGAGGCGGGCGCGTGACCACTTCTCCGATGCCTCGGAGCGCTCCTGGAAGCCGCCCTCGACCATCAGGGTCATCGCCTCCTCCTCGGTCATCGACCCGGCGTGGATCCGGATGTCCATGAGCGTGTTGGTGATGGCGCGCAGGAAGAACTTCCAGTGCACGAGCATGAGGGCCGGATCGTCCGACCCGTAGCCGACGTCCATCATCACCTGGGTCACGTAGACCGCCCAGCCCTCCGCGAAGACGCCAGAACCGAAGACCGACCGAGGCAACGAGTCGCATCGGTTCGACCAGGCGAGCTGGAGGTAGTGCCCCGGCACCGCCTCGTGGATGGTGAGCAACCGCAGCTGGCGGGCATTGTTCTCGCGGAGCATCGACTCGACCTGCTCATCGGTCCAATCGTCGGGCGGAGGGGTGATGGCGAAGAAGCTGTCGAGGCCGGAGTCGAGCGGGCCGGGCGGGATGAGCATGGCGCCGCCGAAGGCGCGCAGGAAGGGGGGCGTCCAGATGATCTTGAGCGGCTCCTCCGCCAGGCCGACCAGGTCGCGCTCGCGGATGAAGGCCTCGATCCGCTCGTTCTCGGCACGACAGTAGTCGAGCAGGTCGTCGGCGCGCGGGTGGTCGGCCGCGATGGCGTCCAGCACACGCCGGGTCAGGACATCGTCATCGGACGGCATGGCCTCGCCGCCGACCCACGTCGGCCACAGCTCGCGCGCCAGTCGGTGCATCTCGGTGCGGACCTCGGCGTAGGCGTTGGCGGCGCGCCGTTCGAGCTCGTCCGGCGTGATCGTCGCCTTGAGCATGTGGTGGAACTTGCGCTCATAGAGGTCGCGGCCCAGCCGGAAGTCGCCATCCACGGTCGGCAGCAGCACCTCGCTCAGCCATTCGGTGAAGGCGTCCACGGCGGCTGCCGCAGCCTCGGCCGTGGTGTGCACCCGCGCCCGCAATCGGTCGGTTACCCCTGATGCGTTCGCCATCTCCACCGCGGTCCCACAGAGGTCGCCCACCCCCGGCATGGTGGCGATCGCCTTCTCGGCATGGAAGCGACTCACCGGCCGGCCCCGTCCCGACGTCAGGTTGTGCCGTGCCGCCGCCAGGACCGATGGGATGCCCTCCATCCGTCCCGCGGCGCTGGTCAGGCGGTCGGCCAGTGGAGCGAACTCGCGGGAGAGCAGGCCGAACAGGCCTCCACCGACCAGGTAGCTGTACACGATCGGGCTCCACGACAGCTCGTCGAGCTCCTCCTCGTCGAAGCGCAGCGCGTCGACCTGGGCCGCGAGGACGCGTCGGTCGATCTCCTCATCGCGGGTGAGGCCGTCGAGGGCATCGAGCTTCGCGCGGGCATCGGCCAGCCAGGACAGGCGCTCGGCGCGGCCGGCATCGGTCAGGTCCGGCCACTCGTGGTCGTGCTCGTGGTTGCCCGCCTCGGTGGCGTGAATCGGGTAGAGGCGGAAATAGTCGGCGAAGAAGGCGTCCTGCGCCTCCGCGAAGCTCGAACTCATGGCGCGCATGGTGCCACGGCTGACATACGTTGAAGACCAGGGGCCGGCCGCCGAACGAATCCGGCGGCCGGCATCACCTGTGTGTGCCGATCACGACAGCAGGTCGTCAATCGCTGAATCGGAAGATCTCGAGGAACTCGTCCAGGAGTGGTTGCGGGTCGTAGGTGACGTCCTCCTCGTGGAAGACGCGGACCACGAAGACGCGGTCGTCGTGGAACATGACGGCTTCGGCACCGTCGCTGGCCGGATCGCACTCGTACCGGTTCACGCGAGCCTGCTCTCCGTCGATGGTCCGGTCTTCCGACGAATCGACCGAGCATTGCGGGAAATAGCTCGCGCCGAGATCGTCGTATCGCGCGAGCCAGGCATCAGGCTCCAGGTCCAACGGCTGGCTGGTGATCAGGACCCACGGCTCGTCCTCGCCCACCTTGTCTGCCACGTCGAGGCCGGAGGACCGCTCATTGAACGGGGTGGCCGGAGCCCACTCGCCGGGGCGCTCAATGATCTCCCAGGACTCATCGGGGAAGAGGAGGGTGTAGTGGTGACGCTCCGACGTGTAGGTGGTGTCGGGCGGTTCAGACGGGAGGGGCGCGGCGCCGACGTTGTTGTTCAGCGCAACGAGACCGATGACCGCCACGGCGGCCACCGCCGCCGCGGCACCCAGGCCGTATTTCATGATGGTGTTCATCTCGGGGAACCTCCACCCAGGCCACCAGGCCGGGCGCTGTGATGTCGAGGGAAGTCGAGCGCGGATGGCATCGCGAGTCGTATCGGGCAGAAAGGTGTGGCCGTCGACATCGTCGAGATAGCCTTCGATCAAACCGATGAGGTCGGATTCGCGAGTCATGCCGTGCCTCGTGCCACTGCGGGACGCGCATCGGCTTCGAGAGCCGAGCGCAACTGGAGAAGTGCGTAATGCAGCCGAGAGCGCGCCGTGCCGGGGGGCGTCCCCATCCGTTCGGCGGCCTCGGTCGGGGTCAGTCCGAGGTAATGGACCAGCACGACCACGGTCCGGTGCTCGACGCTGAGTCGCCGGAATCCTCGATCGAGCTGTTCCTGGACCGCGACGCGTGACGCCGAGTCCGGCTCGAAGTCCGATCGGGTCAACAGTCGCAGGTTGCCTCGCTGCCGTCGCTCGCGACGCGATTCGGCATAGCAGGCACGAACGAGCAACCGATGGCTCCAGGCCTCGAAGCGATCGGGGTCTCGGAGGGTAGGCAGGTACCGCCATGCGTCAAGGAGGGCCTGCTGCGTGGCGTCCTGGGCCAGGTTGGTGTCACGCAGGATCCGGCGCGCCACCGAGTACATGGAGTCGCCGATGCGTCCGACGAGCGCGTCGAAGGCCTCTTCATCACCGTGCATCGCCCGTTCGACGAGCTCGCGCTCCACTGTGTCACCCGAGGACTGTGCGCTGACCGCGAGCCGCGGCCAATCAACCAGTATGAGAACGCCGCCTAATCCAGCGTTCAATGAGTGGGAAGATGAAGACCAGTCGACCACCTGGAACGGAGACCGATGGAGACCTGGCAGGCGATCAACACCGTGCGCGTGGTGCGCAAGTTCAGTGACCAGCCGATCAGCGATGAGCACCTCGAGCGGATCCTCAATGCCGCCCGGCGGACGGGCAGCTCGAAGAACGATCAGCACTGGGCGTTCATCGTGGTCCGCGACCGCGAGCACCTGCGGGAGCTGGCGGAGGTCGGTGACTATGCCGGCCACCTGGCGGGTGCCGCGGTGGCGGTTGCGCTCGTCACGCCGAACGCGGACGGGCACTACAACAACTCGGTGATGTGGGACTGCGGACGCGCGGCGCAGAACATGGTCCTGGCGGCCTGGGACCTGGGCATCGGCAGCGTGCCGGCAACCGTCTACGACCACGAGCTGGCATCGCGCCTGCTCGGCCTCCCCGACGATCGCCGCTGCGACTTCCTGCTGTCCTTCGGTCACCCCGCGGATCCGTCGAAGCTCACCGCGCCGAACCGCGCCGGGGGACGTGTGCCGCTATCGGACCTCGTCCATGACGAGCGCTGGTAGGCCCGCTCTGCCACGTCCTCCCCGCCTGCGCCCGGCGTCCATCACTTCTCGCTCGTCGCGCTCCGAATACGCGAGTTGGGCCGGGCCCGTCGTTGCTCGTACGGCAGTCGGCGGGGACACACTGATCGGCGGCGAGGTAGCCGAGTCGACGTACGAGGAGTTCATCGAGGAGGGTGCATACGTGGTGCTCGCGATCGCACCCGGCACACCGCCGCGGATGCTGTGGGCGGTCGACGTGATCGCGACCGACGAAGTCCCGGCGCCTGCGGAAAGCTGCGCGGCGTACCTCGACACCCTCGGCGATGAAGGGTTCTTCGAGGCGGTCGACATCCAGGGCAGGCCGATCGAAGGTGAGCTCGAGCTCGCGCAGTAGCTCCGCCCGGGGAGGTCGGTTGATCCGGGCCTCCCTGCCGAATCGCTCCCTCGCCATGGTCGGCGCATCGGGCCGCTTCAGCCTCGCATTGGGTCCCGCCAGGAAGCGTCGCATCGCCGACGCCATGGCCAAGCGGGCGGCCAGGTGGCCGCCCGCACATCGGCTCCCGAATCAGGGCAGCTCGAACGTCGCCGACTCGGCGAGGGCCCGCAGCTCGTCGATGATATCTGGGGGTGTGGCGGGGCTGTACACCGCGTCCAGGATCACGATCGACCCATCGACGTCCAGGATCATCAGCTCGTCGACCTGGCCCGGACCCTGGGCATTGCGCACGACGGCGCTGTCCTCACCCACGATGCCGTAGAAGACGAACTGGTCCTCATCGCACTCGCCGAACTCTTCCTCACGCGTCGCACCCGGAACCTCATACGACATCGGCACGGTGAGCGTCACGGCCTTGCCGGCGTATCCGCCGATCGTGACGTGGACCGGCTCCGTCGCATCGGTCTGCGCCTGGGCCTGGAACGCCGTGGCGATCTCGTCCGGCGTGGTGGCGGGCGACTCCGGGATGGTGGTGGCCCACTGACACGGATCCTCGTACACGAGGAACTCCGTCCCGGGTGGGAAGCTCCACGCGATCACCCCGCCGCCCACGGTCTGCGGCGCGTCGAGGCCGTCGTCGTTCACGTAGACGTAGTCGAGGTCCGGTATCGAGGTCCAGCCCGGCGCCGCGATGTCGACGAAGGTCCGCACCGGGCCGCCGTCTACGGCGCCGTCGGCACCGGTGACGTCGAACGGGCCCGCGGGGAGACCCGACCAGGGCGTGGACGTCGGGGTGGGCTCCGCGGTCGGGGTGGCGATCGGCTCCGCGGTGGCCGTTGGTTCATCGTTGGGACCGCCGACGTTCCCGCCGGACGACCCGAGGAGCTGCGCTCCGACGACGAGGGCGAGGACCACGGCAGCCGCACCGAGGCCCAGGGTCATGTACTTGTTCATGCTCGGCGTTCTCCACGGGCCGATGACGGCCCGTTGTCGTGTCTGTTCGATCTGGGCGCGAACCGCGTCGTACACGCGGTCCGACAGCTCCTCGTCGCCCTCGAGCAGGAAGGCGCGGACGAGGCGATCGGGGTCACGTGAAGCGGTCATGCCATTCGCTCCTGGGAGGGCGGGCTCGTCCGGGCATCGGCGTCGACGCTGGCCCGGAGCGCCCGCGTGGCGTAGTGCAGACGGGACTTGGCCGTCCCGACGGGGAGGCCGGTTCGGGCCGCCACCTCGGAGATCGAGAGTCCGAGGTAATGGTGGAAGACGAGGATGGCGCGCTGCTGGACCGTGAGCCTCCGGAAGGCGCGCTCCAGCAGGTCGCGGTCGTCCACGGTCAGGTACTCGTCGGGGCCGTACGCGCCCGCGACGGGGAGGATCCTCGGGCCCTCGTACCAGCGCTTGCGACGCCTGGCCTCGGCGTAGCAGGCGTTGGTGAGGATGCGGTGGAGCCACGGCTCGAAGCGGGACGTGTCGCGCAGGGCTCGGAGCTCGGTCCAGGCGGTGATCAGCGCAGCCTGGACGGCGTCCTCGGCCAGGTCGACGTCGCGGAGGATCCGCACCGCGATCGCCAGGCATCGGTCGCCCACCATGCGCGCCAGGGAGTCGAACGCTTCCGCGTCGCCCCGTTGCGCCTGGCGGACCAGCTCGTCCTGCACGTGCCCTCCCTCTCCGTGGCGGTCGGTCCACCGTGGACCGATCACACCACAGAGCCGTCGGAGGAGCCTACCTGTTCAATCCTGCCAACCGAGACGCTGCGAACCCGGCGGACCCTGGGGATCCGCCGGGTTCCTGAGGCTGGCCCCCGAAGTCGGTCAGTCCGCCGGAGCGAAGTACCGATCCAGGATGTACGTGGCCGCGTCGGTGCCGATGTCGATGGCCACGACGTCGGACGTACGGAAGTGGATGCCTGACCAGACCCGCGCGTCGATGGCGGTCTGGTCCAGCGTCGCCTTGCTCGTCCAGGTCCGGTATCCGACCGCATCGGTGCCCATCGTCAGGTTCACGCCTCCGGTGAGCTCCTGCAGGCTCGTGCTCATCGCGCCGATTACGGAGCACAGGCCGCTGGGCCACTCCGGGTACGGGGGCGCCGGCAGCAGCGAGCCCCAGGCCCCGTCCGCGACGGTGGCCGGATCGCCGTCATCGAAGGTCTCTCGGATGGCGCTGATCGGCCGCCACCACAGGTACTTGAGCTTGGCGTTCCAGGCCGTGCCGATGGCGTCGGCAATGGCCGTGTTCGTCGCGGCGAAGAGCCGGGCGCTGTCGCTGATGTCCATGTCCTGCGCGATCGCCACGCCGCGCAGCCCGGCCTCCATCGGTCCGAAGGGAAGCGCGGCGAAGTAGCGAGCGGTCAGCTCCTGCTCGAGGCTTCGAGCTCCGCCCGTGGCGCCGGCGGCACCGATGGCGCGGGTCTCCGCGAGCTCGGCGCGGTACACGGCGCTCCCGATGGCCGGCGGGGGGCCGGGATCGAGCTGCGTCAGCGACTCGAGGGCCAGCGGTCGGACCCCACCGAGCCAGGGCGTCGCGAACGAGGTGTTCGGGGAGGTCGGAGCCCAGTCGCCCGCCTCGGTGGCGGTCGGCACCGTGACGGCCGCGCCGCGTCCGTCACCGGCGCGCAGCGCGATGAGGTGGTCGGCCGCGCGAACGCCGTACGCGATTCCCTTGTCCTGCGGACCGCCGTCCGGCACCAGGGCTAATGACGCGGCGAGCTGGGCATCGAGGTTGCCCGCGGCGGCAGGGAAGTAGGTGACCAGGACCCGGTGGGCCGCAGCCGCTGCCGCAGCCTGGGGCGACGCATGGCGGGGCGCCGGCATGTCCCATCGGTATTGCTCGTACTCGCCGGTGATGCCGACGACCGCGTTGTACATCGCCAGGTGCACGAAGGCGTAGTTGAGGAACGCGGCCGGGTTGGGCGGAATGGTCGACGCGGCGATGGCGTTCCAGGCGGTGATGACAGCTGGGTCCGCGGCGGGCTCAGGCTGGCGCGCCGCGACCGGCGTGACCAGCACGACGCTGAGGCTCAGCAGGAGCGCCGAAGCGGCGCGGCGAGCCGATCTGCTGGATGGTGTGGACATCAACGATGCGCGCGGCATGCGGCACCTCCCGTAGGGCGCGCGGACATCTCGGGTAGCCCGCGTCTACACGCTATGAGGCACCGGCGCGACGATTCCGTTCAATCTTTGGCCGGTGGGTTGGCAAATCCGGCGGGCATCCCACCAACTGCGCTCAGCCTCCGGCGCGGTGGGCATTGTGTCGATACGCCGTTCGGCGTATTGTTCGCTGCTCGTGGCGCGCCTGACCCGAGCCGACATGGAGGCCGCCCTCGCATTCGCAGCCGAGGTGGGCACGGCCGCGTCACAGCCGGAACGCGCGGATCACCTGATCCTCGAGCGTCTCGCCCACGCGACCGGCTCGGAGCTCGCCGGCTACGACCAGCTCGACGCGAGCTGCAACCTGGTGTTCTCCACCGAGATTCCGGGGCCAGCGTGGATGCCCACCGAGCACGAGTGGGGTCTGCTGAAGACTCAGAACCCGTTCTCGGCCCATGCGGCGCGCATCGGCAGTGCGACCTTCGGCGCCGTCAGGCTCAGTGACGTGGTGGACATGCGGAGCTTCCGCCTGTCAGAGCTCTACGCTGTCCACGACGACGACATCGACTTCTCGATTCAAGCTCGGATGCCCGCTGAGGAAGGCGGTCACTGGACACTCGAGTTGGGTCGCAGCGGCCGCGACTACTCCAGCCGTGATCTGCTGTTCCTTCACGTGGTCACTCCTGCCATCATCGGATACGAGGCGTATCGAGCGCTGGGGGCCAAGGTCGCCGAGCTCCGAAGGCTGCACCGCGACGCAGTGCCGGGAGCGCTCCTGTCGGTCCGCGAGAACGAGGTGCTCGACCTGGTCGCCAGCGGCGCCACCAACGCACAGATCGCTGAGCGACTGTGGATCTCGCCGGCCACCGTGAAGAAGCACCTCGAGAACGTCTACGCCAAGCTCGAGGTCGGCGGCCGAATCGCGGCGATGGCGATCACCGGTCGCTCGCAGGCGGCGACCGAGGAGGCCAGTCCCGGGCTCTGAGCAGGATGGAGCGTGGACCAGGCCACGACCGCCGGACGAGCAGTGGCCTGCGGCGGCCGTGAGGTTCCGCGGCATTCGCCGTTGGTCGTGCGGTGGGACTAACGGCCGCGAAGTGGCTCTTCGTCCCCGGCGGAGCCTACGGACAGCCAGGCAAGCGGCCTCTGCGTGGCCGGTCGTCACGGCGGCGGACCAATTCGGCCAGGACGTGGCCAGTATTGCCGGCAGCGGACCAACGTGCGGCGGACCCTCGGGCACGAGGTCCGACGCCGCGGCCCGATCGCCCGGGCCGGTGGAGCAGGATGGGGCCGAGCCGCCCACGGCGGCCCGGCCCTTGGGCACTCTCAGTCCAGTGTGGAGAGGAACGGCGGCGGAACCCGTACCTGCGTCGCCTGCTCGAAGGCGTAGGCCAGCGCGAGTAGGTTCGGCTCATCCCACTGGGCGCCGATGAACGACACGCCGATGGGCAGGACGCCGGACGCGTAGCCTGCCGGCACCGTCACGTTCGCCCAGCCGGTGATCGCCGACGGGGTCGATGATCCGACGAACGTCGAGAAGTCGCCGCCGAGGTCGCCGTTGATCGGATCGGTCACCCATGCCGGGCCGTTTGTCGGAGCAACGATCGCATCAACCCCGGCCAGCGCCGCGCTCAGCGCCGACTCGGCGACGGTATCGGCGGTCGTGCGCGCCGCGGTGCAGGCGGGATCGGCGCGCCCCCCGGTCGCCTCCGCGAGCACGAAGATCTCCGAGTTCCACGGCCCTTCGAGGTCCGGGTTTGCCTCGTTGAAGTCGATCACGTCCTGGAGCGTCTTCGGGTACCCCGAGCCGGTGTACGTCTCGAAGTACGCGGGCAAGTCGGTCTTGAACTCGCACAGCAGGGCCTCGAACTCCGGCCCATAGGCGTCCTCGATGGCGACATCGACCTCGACCACCGTTGCGCCGGCAGCGGTCAGGGCCTCCGCGACGTCGTCCATGACCACGGCGACCGCCTCGTCGACGACGAAGCCATCGAACGAGTACGTGCCGTCACGCCAGATGCCGATCGTTGCCCCCTCCAGGGCGCCGGCATCCAGGAACGGCGTGTAATCGCTGAACGCCACCTGGCCGGCCGTGGCCGGATCGGCCGGATCGACGCCGGTCATCGCGCCGAGGAGGACCGCTGCGTCGGTGACATTGCGGGCCATCGGTCCGGCGGTGTCCTGGTCCGCAGTGATGGGGACGATCCCTTCGCGGCTGAGGAGGCCGACCGTGGGCTTCACGCCGACGACGCCGTTCGCGCCCGATGGGCAGACGATCGAGCCGTCGGTCTCGGTGCCGACCGTGGCCACGGCCAGGCTGGCAGCGGCGATCACGCCCGACCCCGAGCTCGAACCGCAGGGGTTGCGGTCGAGGACGTGAGCCATGTTCGTCTGGCCGCCGATGCCGCTCCAGCCGCTGGACGACGGGATCGAACGGAAGTTGGCCCACTCCGAAAGGTTCGCCTTGCCCAGGATGATGGCGCCCGCCGCCTTGAGCCGCTCGATGATGAAGGCATCGGACGGGGCGCTGCCTGCCAGCGACCACGAGCCCGCCGTCGTCGGCATCCCGGTGGTGTTGATGTTGTCCTTGACGATGATCGGCATCCCGAGCAACGGGCGTCGATCCCCCTGGCGCCGGGCCTTGTCGGCGGCGCGCGCATCGGCGAGCGCGGTCGGGCTGATCTCGATGACCGCGTTGAGCATCGGATTCAGCTTCTGAATGCGGTGCACGTAGAACTGGGTGAGCTGCACCGAGGTGAGACGGTTGCGGTTCATCAGCGCCTGCAGCTCCGGGATCGTGGTCGAGTCGACGTCGACTCCCGCCACTGTGGTCGAGGTCTCCCCGCGGGCCGCCACGCCCGGCGGGGCCGTCACCGAGCCCGCGAACAGGATCACGAGCACCGTCACCACGGCGAATGGACGTCGGACCGGGACCGTCATCGCGAGGATCCTCCCCTGAATCGGTGGTGCCGGACGGCACCGCGTCACCCCGCTATCGAACGCCCGCTGTCAAGCCTCCGGACGCCGCGCTACGCTTGCCGCCAATGAGCGAGAACATCTGCTACACCGATGCCTACGCGCGGGAGACCGAGGCGACGGTCGTCGAGACGGACGCCGACGCGCACGCCGTGCTGCTGGACCGCACGGTCTTCTACCCCGGCGGAGGGGGCCAACCTGCTGACACCGGCGAGCTGATCGGCGACGCGGGTGGCTCCTGGCGGGTCATCGGCGCGAAGAAGCGCGGCGACGACATCTGGCACACGCTCGCCGATGGCGACGAGCTTCCGGCGGTCGACACGCGAGTCGCCGCCCGGATCGATTGGGAGCGGCGGCACCAGCTGATGCGCACCCACTCCGCGCTCCACGTGCTGTGCGGCGTCGTCTGGCGGGACCACCAGGCCAGCGTGACCGGGGGCAACATGGAGCCACTGAGCGGGCGCATGGACTTCGAGTTCGAGACGATGTCCGGTGACCTCGTCGGCCAGATCGAGAAGCGGGTGAACGAGGAGGTCGCCGCGGATCGCGAGATTCGGGTGAGCGTCCTGCCACGCGAGGAGGCGTTCGCCATCCCCGACCTCATCCGTACCAAGATCAACCTGCTGCCCGATGGCATCAGCGAGGTCCGGACCATCGAGATCGTCGGGCTGGACCTCCAGGCCGATGGCGGCACGCACGTCGCCCACACCGGCGAGATCGGGCAGGTGCGGGTCACCGGCTACGAGAGCAAGGGCCGGATCAACAAGCGCATCCGCATCGAAGTCTCCGACGCGTAGACGAGCGGGAACCGATGTCGCCGAGCGAACCACCCCAGGCCGCCTCCCGCGCGGCACCCGCCCTCCGGCGCGCCAGCCCCGACGACGCCTCGGCAGTCGGCGCCCTGGTCGACGACGCGTACCGCCACTACGTCCCTCGCATCGGCCGGGTTCCCGGGCCGATGGAGGCCGACCACGCCCGAGCCATCGCCGAGCACGAGGTCTGGGTCCTCGATGATGGCGGCACGATCGTCGGCGTGCTCGAGCTCATTGAGCACGGCGACCACCTGTGGGTCGAGAACGTGGCGGTCGCCCCGGCGCGCCAGGGCGAGTCGCTCGGCCGCCGCCTGCTGGACCACGCCGAGGACGCGGCGGTCCGTCGCGGACACCCGGAGATCCGGCTCCTCACCAACGAACACATGGTCGAGAACCTCGCGCTGTACGAGCGGCGCGGCTACCGCGAGACGAGCCGGGAATCGCGCGATGGCACGAACCTCGTGCACCTCGCGAAGGCCCTTCCGGCGGCGACGGCCCCGGCGGCGAGCGCGTCCCTCGAGGCGGCCGGCATTCCGCATCGCGTGGTCCGGACGCGTCCGGCCCGGGACCCGGTGGACAGCGCCGAGCTCCAGGGCATACCGCTCGACGCCCTCCTGCGCACGCTGGTCGTGCGACGCGGCGAGGAGGATTACCTGTTCGTCCTCGTTCCCGGCGGCCGTCGGTTCGACTGGCCGAAGCTCCGCGCCCACCTCGGCGTGAAGCGCATGACGATGCCCGACGCCGAGGAAGCGAAGGCGGTGACCGGCTACGAGCGGGGCGCCATCACCCCGCTGGGCGCGACGCGTGCCTGGCCGGTGATCGCGGACGCATCGGTGCTGGAGCAGGAGACGGTGGCGATCGGCGGCGGAGCTCGGGGCGTCAACGTCCACGTCCCGTCCGGCGCGCTCGTCGAGCACCTCGGGGCAACCGTCGCCGAAGTGAGCGTCCCCCAGCCGGGAGCCGAGCCGGAAGCCCGGTGACTGGCAGGACGAACTGCAAGCCGACGGCCGAGGGAACCCGCCGGTTGCGTGCAACCTGACCCGGACGAGCCAGGACATACCGCCGATCCCCGGCATGGACAGCTGCCCACGGCGCTCACGCCGCGACCCGCCCGATACTCCGGCGGTCAAGCTTCACGATCAGCCCAGGGGGTCTCGTTCCATGCTTCGCTCCACGCAGTCGCTCGCCGGCGCTGCAATCTCCGTCCTCGCCCTGACGCTGGCCGGCTGCGCCGCGACCGAGTCGACCGACCCGAGCCCCTCCCCATCGAATGCGCCGTCCTCGCCAACCCTGCCGGCGGCGCCGGCCGATACCCCCGAGGCCGAGCCATCGGCGCCGGCCGGGAGCCCATCCGAGCCGCCGGAGTCACCGACCGATGAGGTCATGCGGTTCGACATCCCGGTCGTCGCCCGCATCACCGATGACGGCGTCGCCGTCCACGTTCGCCCGGGGCTCGACGAGCCGCTCGTCGAGGGCAGCGACCTCGGAACCGGAACGGCAGTCGATGCGGTGCGCCTAGCCGAGGGAGACCGGGTCGGCGTCGTCTGGGGACCGATGCTTCACGACGGCCTCACCTGGTACGCCGTCCGCCACCATGACACGGACACGCTCGCCTGGTCGGAGGGGTGGATCGCGGCGGACGCGCTCGAGCCAAGCGATGAGGTCCCCAACCTGCCGCTGGTGGTCATCGGGGACGGGCAGGGTGAGGGCCTGACGGTCAGTGGAACCGCGCCGGGCGGCGCTCAGCTCTACGTCAACGTCCTCGCTGCGCCGATGCCCGGCACCGAGCGCTGCGAGGCCGCCGTCACGATCGTCGACCCGTCGGGCCAGCGTCTCGTGGTCGGTTCCGGCACCGTCTCGGACCTGACCGCCTTCTTCGCATCGCCCCTCGAGCAGGGAGGCCTGCGCCTGGAGGGCGGCGGCGAGGTGAGCCTCGAGGTCGAGACCGATTGCAGTTGGGCCGCATCGGTGGAGAATCCGCAGGGCTGATTCTCTGGCCGCGCCCCGCCGCGGTCCGGCTGCGTCCGGGGCAGGGGGTTCGCGCTGGCCGGTCATCTGCATGGTCGGAGTGCGAATTCGCAGAGGAGCCCAGCCATGCCTGGCCGCGAGGAACTGCCGGACACACTGAAGCGATCGAGCAAGAAGGCGCAGAAGACCTGGATCGAGACGCACGACAGCGCCGTGGAGAGCTACGGCGAGGGCGAACGCGCCCATCGCACGGCGTTCGCGAGCCTGAAGCACAGCTTCGAGAAGGTCGGCGACCATTGGGAGGCGAAGGACGAGAAGGGTCCCTCCGACCCGCAGGCCGCGAAGTCGGGAGCCGAGGCGCGCCGCGGGGCCGGCGAGACGTTCGGAGGCGTTGACGTCATCGGCAACACGAAGGAGGAGCTCTACGAGCGTGCCCGAAAGCTCGACGTGCAGGGCCGGTCGGACATGAGCAAGGAGGAGCTGGCCCGGGCCATCGCGCGCAAGCAGGGCTGACTCCCCCGCCGGCGGATCAGCGTTTGTCCCGGTGCTGGAGGCATCGTCGCCGGACTCACGACGCTGCCGGACGGGACGCGAATCCGGGCACGAAAACGCTCGGAGTGACCCCGCGCAACTGCCTGCCGCCTCCTCGATCCGACTGCCCTACGTGATCCGGCGTTGCCGCCTACGTGATCCGGGAACCATCGGTCCGATTCGCGCGGGGGCTGCGGGTGCCACTCCGAGCGCAGCCAGAAGCATACCCGCGACCCGGCTCGGTGCAAGGGCCGAATGGACCGATCAGCTCCTGCTCGGCTCAGAGCGAGCGACGAACGATCGGTCGCTCCGGACTGGCGCGGTTGGCGCGACGCCGTGCCGCGACCTCGAAGCCGTGTCGCTCGAACATGTCGAGCGTGCCCTTGAACGCGCTGGCGGCAGGAATGCGCGCGCCGTGCGTCTCGGCCGGGTATGCCTCCAGCAGCGTGGCACCATGCTGCGCGGCGTACGCCATCGCGGCGTCGAGCAGCGCGTGCGCGACGCCCTGCTTTCGCGCGCGCCGGGAGACGACGAAGCAGACGATCGACCACACCGGTCGGTCGTCAAGGGGCGCCAGAACCTTGGAGTGCTGCAACCGGTCGTAGTCGTCGCGCGGACCCAGGCTCACCCAGCCGACCGGCTCACCCGCCCGATACGCCATGAGGCCGGGGGCGCGACCCTCGGCTGAGGTCGTCTCGACCGCACGCTCGAGCACGGCCCGGTTCGTGGCCGCGGTGGCCTCGCGGAAGTCGACGTTGCGGAGCCGGAAGAACGAGCACCAGCACCACTTCGGGTCGCCGCCCTCCCCGAACAGGCGGGCGAGACCGGGAAGCCGCTCGCGGGTCAGCGGCATGATGTCGAGCGCGGCCGGCACCTCGTCCACACCACGGAGTATGCCGCTCGTGCCCGACAGGATGCGACAGGATTGGGCGGATGCGCCGGAGGCACCGATAGATCGCGAAGCGGCGACGCGACGGGTGGCTGCCGCGGGGTCAGGACGATCTATCGGTCGGACGTTGACGCGGAGGGCGCGGTCGAGGCGGCAACCATGCCGGCTCGAGACCGATCGATCAGCCGGATCCGGCGCGCCCCAGCATGCCCGTGCCACGGTCCGCCGATCTATCCGTGGGGCGAGGGCTGGATCTCGTCCACCAGGTCCGCCACCGACGCCACGATGCGGGTGGGCAGGTAGCTGAACCGATGCGCCTGCTCCTCGGTCTCGGTGATCCCGGACAGAACCAGGATCGTCTCGAGGCCGGCCTCCAGCCCGGTGACGATATCGGTGTCCATGCGGTCGCCGATCATCACCGTCGACTCGGAGTGCGCGCCGATCTGGCGCAGGGCGGAGCGGATCATCAGCGGGTTCGGCTTCCCCACGTAGTAGGGCTGGACGCCGGTCGCCGCGCTGATCAGCGCCGCCACGGAACCCGTGGCGGGCAGCGGGCCCGCCGGCGAGGGACCGGTCGGGTCGGGATTGGTGGCGATGAACCGGGCGCCGCGGCTGATGAGCTGGATGCCCCGCGCGATGCGCTCGAAGCTGTACGTGCGCGTCTCGCCCAGCACCACGTAGTCCGGATCGGTCTCCACCAGCGTGTAGCCAGCCTCGTACAGCGCCGTCGTCAGGCCCGCCTCACCGATGACGAACGCGCTGCCATCCGGCCGCTGATCGTCCAGGAACTTGGCCGTCGCGAGGGCCGATGTCCAGATCCGGTCCGGCGCCACGTCCAGGCCCAGCCGGTTCAGCCGCGCCGCGAGGTCGCGGGTCGTGTACATGCTGTTGTTGGTCAGGATGAGGAACGGATGCCCCGTCTCCGCCAGGCGCCCCACGAACCGATCGGCGCCGGGGACGAGGTGCTCCTCGCGCACGATGACCCCGTCCATGTCCATGAGCCAGCTGCGGCGTTCACGCGTCACGCCGCGGATGCTACTCGTCCGCGCGGTGCTCCCGGCGCTCCAGGAGGAAGAGGGTGCGCGGCGAGTCGGCGATCGGCGCCTCGCGGACGATGGTGAACGCCTCGCCGAAGGCGGCCCGGAATCCGTCGATGGTGTAGTGCTCGAAGATGTCGCGCCGCGCGGCCAGCAGGCGCCGCGTCATCGGATCCTCCTTCGGCACGAACTCGACGATGGCGTGCCGTGAGATCCGGGCGAAGAGCCGCGCGATGTTGGGCAGCGGCACGTTGTTCCCGATCGCGACGTGATGGACCAGCGCCAGCGCCAGGAGCACGTCCGGCGTGCCGCGCTCCAGGAACGAGCTGCGCTCCTCCAAGGCCCAGCCGATGGACGGCGATGGGTTGGCGAGATCGCCGATGAGCGGCAGGATCGCCGGTTGGTCGTCGCCACGCACCCGCCGCCAGTGCGCCTCCACGCTTCCCGCGTCCTGGTCCCAGGCGATCACGCGGTAGCCCGCCTCGGCCGCCATGGCGCTGTACACGCCGGTATTGGCGCCGATGTCCCACGCCGTGCGGCCCCCGACCGTGGCGAGCATGTCGCGCACGATCTCGCCCTTGCTGGCGGTGGCCGCGTCCGAGTAGGAGGTGGTGGTCGCATAGTCCGCCCAGTGCCCGGTCGGCTCCCACTTCAGCCCCTCGACCGTGCGCCGCAGCGAATCGAGCAGCGCCCGCTGGCCGGTCTCGCTCATCTTCCGCGCCGGCTTCGCCCCGGCCTCGGTCGGCGGCGGCTCCTTCGCCGCGCGCTTCTGGGCCCCGGCATGGAGATGGACGTGGGCCGACAGGCCCAGGTTGAGGCGCGTGCGTCCCGGCAGGAGCCGCGCCGCCAGGTCGAGCGGGATGCCGTCGATGAAGTCCCGGAGCATCAGGCCCAGCCGTGCGTCGCGGTACGCGATCAGGCCCAGCGGCGCCAGGAAGTGCTCGCAGAACTGGCGGTACGCCGGCCATGGCTCGGTCGGCTCGGCCACTTCGAAGCTCAATGAGTCGATGAGCACCGGCCGCCCGGCATCGAGCTGGATGTTGTAGGCGCTGGCGTCGCGCAGGCGCATGCCATGGTCCAGCGCGCGGGACTGCACCTCCAGGGTGAGCAGCGCCGCCTCCTTGAGCTGCGAGAAGGCCCACTCGTACGGGTAGCTGATGAAGTCGAGCATCCGGGGCCGGATGACGGCCACGGCACCGGGGAGAGCGGCCGCCTCCGGCGGCGCATCGTCGTGCTCGATGATCAGCCGGTCGGCGCGCAGCGCCTCGTACAGGCCGCCGGGCCGGACGAAGGCCTCCCAGTCCGCCGCGGCCACCGGCTGGACCTGGCGGTACAGGACGCCGTCGCGGCGGAAGACGAATCCCGCGGGGTCGCGGAACGAGGCCGGGTCGACGACCGGGCCCTCAGCGGCGGGAATCGGTCTCCTCGTCGCCGGCGGAGGCGGCCGTCACCGTCTCGTCGGGTTTGCCACCGCGAACGCGGTGCCAGGCATCCGAGATGACGCGCCGGAAGAAGAACGGCACGGCCAGCACGCCCGCCAGGAGGACCTGGAGCAGCATGCTTCCCGAGCCGGGGTCGATATACGCCAGCAGAGGCATTCGGCGTTTCCTTGGTAGTGTTAGGCGGATGTTAGCCGCGCGGCCGCATGCGGGCCAGCGGGACCTTAGCACGCTCCCGTTCCACCCGATCCTCGCCGCGGCATACCCGGTGATCTACCTGTTCGCCGCCAATGCCGCCGAGCAGGTGACGCTGCGCCCGCTGTGGGGTCCGCTCCTCGCCGCGATCGGCGGAGCGGTCGCGGCCCTCGTCCTCCTGCGCCTCCTCCTCGGTGACTGGCGCATTGCCGGGCTCCTCACCACCGTCCTGGTCGTGGGCTTCTTCGGCTACGGGCACGCCTGGAACCTGCTGGCCGGCGCGCTTCCCAACCAGTGGCCCTTCCTCGCCGTCTGGCTCGTGGCCGTGGCGGTGGCCATGGTGCTGGCGCTGCGCGCGCGTCGTGTCGCCGCGGAGGCGACCCGCGCGCTGAACCTCGTCGCGATCCTTGCCCTGCTGCTCAACGCCGGAGGACTGATCGGCTCGGTGGGCGCCCTGGCGTCGAGCGACCCACTGCCCGCGGACGCCGCGCCAGGGCTCGAGCTGGCACCGCCGGACGACGCCGGGCTCCCGGACGTCTACTACGTCATCCTGGATCGCTACGCCGGGAGCACCGCGCTACGGGAGACCTACGACTTCGACAACGAGCCGTTCCTCACCGCGCTCGAGGACCGGGGCTTCCACGTGGCGCGACACGCCCACAGCAACTACATCAAGACGCCGTTCTCGCTCGCCAGCTCGCTGAACATCGACCTCCTGGACGTCGAGGCCCTCGAGGCCGAGGCGACCGACGGCAAGGACCGCGAGCCGGCGCATCGGCTCCTTCGGCGGCACCTGCTGGTTCCGGCGGCGCTCAAGGAGCTCGGGTACGCCTACCTCCACATCGGCAACTGGTGGACGCCGTCGGCGGACAACGTCGATGCCGATCGCACGTTCGTCTACGACGGGCAGGACGAGTTCACCACGGTGCTGGCGCAGACCACGCTGCTGCGGGCCATCACCGAGCCGGAGGCGGCGCCCGACGATCCGTGGGACTGGCGCGTCCTGCGCGAGCACACGCTCTACGCGATCGACACGCTGGCCGAGACCGCCGACGTCGAGGGGCCGAAGTTCGTCTTCGCCCACCTGCTCATCCCGCACGATCCCTACGTCTTCGACGCGGACGGCAGCTTCATGGACCGCACCCAGGTCGCGCGGCAGGGGCAGCCCGAGAGCTACCGCCGCCACCTGAGCTACGCGAACGCGCGGATGCTCGAGATCGTCGACCGGATCCTCGAGCGCTCACCGGATGCGGTGATCATGCTGCAGGGCGACGAGGGCCCGTTCCCGGCCCGCTACCGACAGGACGAGTGGGGCTTCGACTGGCGGGAGGCGACCGATGCCGAGCTGGAGGAGAAGTTCGGGATCCTCTATGCCATGCGGGTGCCCGGCGCCGACCTCGACGCCCACGGCTTCCACGACGCGCTGACCCCCGTGAACGCGTTCCGGATCATCTTCAACGCCCGCTTCGGGACCGATCTCGAGCTGCTTCCCGATCGCACGTGGGCGCATCGGGACCTGTACCACTTCTACGACTTCTTCGAGATCACCGACCGGCTCGCTCGCTGAGCCGATGACGGCGCGCCCTCAGACGCCGGCGGTGGCGCGCGGCTTCAGCTGATCGACCTGCGCTCGCGCGGCGTCGCGATCGGTGAACCACAGCGCGTTGACCGCGGTGTACGGCACCCACTCGGGAGGCAGTGCGTCCTCGGCGCGGATGGCCTCGACCGAGCACTCCGGCTCGCAGGCGCCGCAGTCGATGCACTCGTCCGGATCGATGTAGAGCATGCGGTCGACGCCTTCCTCGTAGTGGATGCAGTCGACCGGACAGACCGCGACGCACGACAGCTCCATGACGTCGACGCAGGGTTCCGCAATGACGTAGGTCACCGAGATGAGTTCCTCAGCACGGGTTCGCGTCACCACGGTGGCCTGCCGGCGGCCCGCGTCACAGGGCCATCCGGCCCGCCGTGGGCGAGCCGTCCGGCCGATGCCGCCCGGGACGCCCATGC
>DATAKU010000118.1:0-9963 GCA_036261425.1 Candidatus Limnocylindria bacterium
GGCCTTCATCGGCTATCACGCCGGCGCCGGGCACCCGAAGGGGGTCATCGCGCACACCTACTCGTCCGCATCGGTGCTGGAGCTGCGGGTCAACGGCGTGCCGCACAACGAGGCCGCGGTCAACGCCATTCGCCTGGGGCACCATGGCGTACCGGTGATCCTGGTCGCCGGCGACGACGCGCTGGCCGGCGAGGTCGAGCAGCTCCTGCCCTGGGCGGAGCGTGTGGTCGTGAAGCGGGCGCTCGGATACAGCGTTGCCGACTCGATGACCCCCCAGGAAGCGCGCGAGGCCATCCGTGCCGGGATGAGGCGCGCGGTGGAGCGGATCGGCGAGATGCGGCTGTACGCGCCGGCCACCCCGCTCGAGGGTGAGCTCGACTTCCGGCTGCCGGTCATGGCCGACTACGCCGCCATCCTGCCCGGCGTCGAGCGCATCGGCGGGCGCACGGTCGCCTTCCGGGCCGATGACGGCGACGCCTTCTACCGCACCTTCCTGGCCCTGACCCGCCTGGCCGGCGTCCCGGCCGCCTGAGGACCGATGCGCGACGACGAGCAGCGACGCATGCGCGCCATGCTCGCCCGCTTCGCCACCGGCGTGACCGTGGTGGCCGCCCGTCACGGACCGCTGCTGTCGGGGATGACCGCGAACGCGGTCGCCAGCATCAGCGTCGACCCGCCGATCCTGATGGCCAGCATCGCGCGGAAGGCGGAGACGCACGTCGCGATCGTTGGCTCCCACGCATTCGCGGTGAGCGTCCTGGCCGATGAGCAGCGGGCGCTGGCCGAGTGCTTCGCCTTGCCGACCACGGCCCAGAAGCTGACGCGCTTCTGCGATGCGACGTGGCACGAGGCCGAGACCGGCTCGCCGATCCTGGACGGGGCCATCGCCTACTTCGACTGCCGCGTGACCGAGCGCGTGGCGGCCGGCGACCACACCTTGTTCCTCGGGGAGATCGTGGCGGGTGGGTATCGCGAGGACCGCGAGCCGCTGCTGTGGTTCGGCTCGCGCTACCGACGCCTGGCACCGGCGACCGATGGAGCGTCATCGTGAGCCGCGAGCCGGTCTGGGAGCGCCTCCGTGCGCCGGATCATCGGCCGCTGAGCATCGGCGCCGTGCGCCACGTCGAGGTGGATCAACTGCGGGTCGTCTCCGGCGTGCTGCCGGACCACGATGGGGCCATCGTGTTCGACGCCTGGATGGATGGCGCCGTGGCGGTGGTCCGCGCCGCCGTCGTGGATGACCACGCCGTGACGCCGCTCGAGCTGCGCGCGCATGCGCTCCGCGTCGAGTCCTCCGACGGACGTCTCGAGGCCCTCCTCACCGGATCGGGCCCGGTCTCGACCGAGGGAGAGCTGGAGCGCCAGGCCTGCCCCTGTCGGGGCATCAGCGTGGACGCGGCCTACCGCGTCATCGGTGCGGGCTGGGACACGGCCGACGCGGTGAAGCGCGCCACGCGCATCGGCTTCGGGCCGTGCCAGGGCCGCCGCTGCATCCCGTGGCTGGCCGCTCGGCTGGAGCTGGACCTCGACGACCCGCGGGCCCAGATCACGCCCCGTCCGCCGCTGGTCCCGGTGCCCATCTCGGTGCTTTCCGCCTACGCTGACGTCTGAGGTGCTGCTGCCGCGTTCATGTGTCGTCGGAACGGCGATGGATCGCCGCACGGCCGCATACGCCACGCTCAGTTGAGAGTGGACTCCGACTCGTCCTCGTCCTGCTCCGGCGCGGGCAGCTGGCTGGTGACGACCTCCACGAAGTCGGCGAAGTCGAACGGCTTGCGGACAACCGGGGCCAGCTCCACCAGGCGATCGGCCTCGTCGTCGTCGATCGCCGTGACGAAGACGACCGGGATGTCGCGGTACTGCGGCCGCTCGCGCAGGGAGTGCAGGATGGTGGACCCGTACTCGTCCGGCAATCGCTGATCCAGGATAAGCAGGTCGGGGATGGCCCCCTCCTCGACCAGGGCGGTGTAGAGCTCCTCCGCGTTGCCGAAGCCCCGCGGCTCGTGGCCGAGCTCGCCGAGCACGGCCAGCATGGCGGTGCGGATGAGGGGCTCGTCGTCGACGATCCAGATGCGATGGGCCACGTTCGCCTCCCTCTTGTGCGCCACTCAGTCGCCGGCCGCGCCCAGCGCCGCCGCCAGCGACTCGTCGATGATCCCGACCGCCAGCTCGGCCTCCTCGTCGGTGGTCACCAGGGGTGGGATGATGCGCACCGCCTGCCCGTGCGTGCCACAGCTGAGGAGCAGCAGCTTCCTCTGCATCGCTTCGGCGAGCACCCGCTTCACGAGGTCGCCGCGCGGCGCCATGGTACCCGGCTCCGCCAGTTCGATCGCCAGCATCAGGCCGCGGCCGCGGACCTCGGCTACCTGGGGATGCCGCGCGGCCAGCCGTCGCAAGCCGGTCAGCAGCCGATCCCCGAGCGCCCGCGCGCGGTCCGCCAGCCGCTCGTCGTCGATGACGTCGAGGGTCGCCAGGGCCGCCGCGCAGGCCACCACGTTGCCGCCGTAGGTGCCGCCGTGCGCGCCCGGCGCCCATTGGTCGAGCATCGCCCGCGGGGCGAGGATGCCGGACAGCGGCAGTCCCGAGGCGATGCCCTTGGCCATGACCACGATGTCCGGGGTCGCATCGGTCCATTCGGTGGCGAAGAAGCGCCCCGTGCGCGCGTAGCCGCTCTGCACCTCGTCGACGATGAGCAGGATCCCGTGGCGGTCGGCCAGCTCCCGCAGGGCGGGCAGGAAGCCATCGGGGGGGACCACGTACCCGCCCTCCCCGAGCACCGGCTCGACCACGAATCCGGCCACGTCCTCCGGTGCCACCAGCGACGCGAACAGCTCGTCGATGGCGGCCAGGGTGGCCGACAGCGCCGCATCGGCGCCGCCCATGCGCAGCGGGTAGGGATAGGGGACGAAGTGCACGCCACCCATGAGCGGCTCGAAGTGCGCGCGGTACTTCACGCTCGAGCTGGTCAGGGCCATGGCACCGTGAGTCCGGCCGTGGAAGCCGCCGCGGAACGCGACGAAGTTCGGCCGACGCGTGACGACCTTGGCCAGCTTCACGGCCGCCTCGATCGCCTCGGCTCCTGAGTTCGACAGGAACAGCCCGTACGCGGTTCCGGCGCGCGCGTTCGGAAAGCGCTGAGGCAGCCGCCGATGGAGCTCCAGCCCCGGCTGGTGGAAGAAGATGTTCTGCTGGAGGTGGAGGCCCCGCGCCGCCTGCTCGGTCACCGCGGCCACCACGCGCGGGTGGGCGTGGCCGGTGTTCGTCACGCCGATGCCGCAGGTGTAGTCCAGGTAGCGCTCGCCGTCCGGCGTCTCCACCCACGACCCGGATGCCCGCGACACGACCAGGTCGGTGTAGCGCGCCCACACCGGCGGAATCCCGCCGCGCAGGGATGCCCAGTCGGTCAGAACGTCGGTGGCGTGTTGATCCATAGCAGTCGCGTCTCCCCGCTGGCGTCGTTGCGCCAGCGATGCGGCAGGGTGGATGGGAAGCACAGCGCATCCCCGGACCGGGTCAGCCGGTACGTCTCGTCGTCACCGACCCAGACGGTCAGGGCGCCGGAGAGCAGGTACAGGAACTCCTCGCCGTCGTGGGCGTAGGCGCCCTCGCTCGAGGCCCCCTCGGCCAGGACGAACAGCTGTGGCTCCAGCTGGGTCGCGCCACGCGCCAGCTGCTCGATGCGCACCGCCGCGTCGCCGAGCTCGAGGACCGGCGCCCGCCCCGCGCGGACCAGCCGCTCGCGGCTCGACCGACGCGCCCCGAAGAGCTCGACCATGGTGGTCCCGTACGCCGCGGCGACGCGCTGGAGGGTCGCCACGCTGGCGCCGGTCACGCCCCGCTCGAGGGCCGAGAGGAAGCTGACCGACAGGCCGCTCCGCTCGCTCGCGGCGCGCAGGCTGAGCCGATGACGCTGCCGCACACGCCGCAGGAGCCGCCCGTCGACCCGCCGCTCTCCGTGCGGAGTCGCCACCGCGTCACGCAGCACGCGTCGGATGCCCGGCGCGTTGAGCCGGTCCACCTGGCGAAGCTGGCGGATGCCGCGCAGGTGCTCGACGTCCGCTTCGCTGTACAGCCGATACCGCCCGCGACGCGCTGGCCGCACGAGCCCCTGGCGCTCCCACAGCCGCAGCGCCGAGGGCGAGACGCCGACCCGGCGGGCCGCCTCGCCGATCAGGTAGCTCATCCGCCCGGCTCCGGGTGGCTCAGGATCGTGCGCCGCTGTGACCAGATCTGCAGACCGATGAAGACGAGCGCGATCACGAAGATGAGCGTGCCCAGCACGTTGACCTCGGGCGGCACGCCGAGCCGGCTCACGCCGAACACCCACAGCGGGAAGGTGATCGAGCGGCCGGCCACGAACGAGGTGATGACGTAGTCGTCGATCGACAGCGCGAAGGCGAGCAGCGCCGCGGCCAGGATGCCCGGGAAGATGAGCGGGAAGGTGACGCGGCGGAAGGTCTGCCACTCGTTCGCGCCGAGGTCCATGGCCGCCTCCTCGAGCGACCGGTTGAAGCCCGCGATCCGCGCCCGGACGGTGACGACGACGTAGCTGATGTTGAACATGACGTGGGCGACGACGATGGTCGTCAGGTCGCGCTGCGTGTCGGTCGTCACGAACAGGGTCAGGAGCGAGGCGCCCAGGATGATCTCCGGCGTGGCCATCGGGATGAAGATGAGCAGGTTGAGCCCGCCCCGCCCCCGGAACTCGTAGCGGGTCAGGGCGATGCCGATGAGCGTCCCCAGGATGGTGGCGATCAGGGTGGCCACGACCGCCACGATGAGGCTGTTGAGCATCGGCCCGGTGATGTCGGGCCGCCCCCAGACGTCGAGGTAGTTGCGCAGCGTGAAGCCCTGCCAGGTGATGTTCTGCCGCCCCGCCGGGTCGTTGAAGCTGAATGCGATCATGACCACGATCGGCAGGAAGAGGTACAGCACCGCCAGGGCAGTGAAGACCGGCAGGACCAGCCGCGAGATCCGCGTGCCCAGGGTGGGCTGGCGCAGTGGCAGCGGCTCGCTGGCCGGGACGGCGGCGGCGGGCGCGGCCATCAGCGGGTCAGCGCGTCGGACCCGACGGCCCGCGCGTACACGACGATGAGCGCCATGATCCCGGCCATCAGCATGAAGCCCAGCGCCGCCGCCTCCGGGTAGGCGTTGTTGTTCAGGAATAGGCGCTGGATGACCTGGCCGATCATCGTCGTGTCACGGCTGCCCAGGATCTCGGAGTTGATGAAGTCGCCGATGGCCGGGATGAAGGTCAGCAGCGAGCCGGCGAAAACGCCCGGGATCGAGAGCGGCAGGGTGACGCGCAGGAAGGCCTGGGCGCGGCTGGCGTAGAGGTCGGTGGCCGCCTCGACCAGCTTCGGGTCGATCTTCTCGAGCGCAACGTAGAGCGGCAGGATCATGAACGGCAGGAAGTTGTAGGTCAGCCCGCTGATGACCGCCACCGGCGTGGCGATCACCCGGAACCCATCGGCCAGCAGGCCCCAGTCCTTCATCGAGCCCAGGACGAAGCCGTTGTCGGCCAGGATCAGCTTCCAGGCCAGCGTCCGGATGATGTAGGCGGTGAAGAACGGCAGGATGACGAGGAGCAGCAGGATGCTCTTGTAGCGCCCGCCGCGGAAGGCGATGGTGTAGGCCACCGGATAGCCGATGGCCAGCGTCAGCGCGGTGACGACGAGCGCGTACCACAGTGAGCGGACGAACTGGGGTGCCCAGCGCTGAAGCATCTCGGGGTACACGCCCCAGTTCCAGGTGAGCGTGTACCCCGTCGACAGGGACCCTTCCTGCAGGCTGACCGATGCCATCACCAGCATCGGCACCACGAAGAAGGCGAGCAGCCAGAGCCCGCCCGGGATCAGGAAGAGGTAGGGGACGACCCAGCGCCAGTGACGCGGCATGGGGCTAGCCGGCCAGAACCTCGTTGAACAGCTCGTTCCACTCGGCCTCCTCCTCCTCCGACAGCCGCTTGTAGGTGTACGAGCGCTCGATGATGTCGTCGCTCGGGAACGCCGTCTCGCTGATCACGTCCAGGGCGGCGGCCCACTCCTCGTCTCCCTCCTCCCGGGCGGCCTCGGCGTCCTCCGCCACGCGCTCGGCGACGCCCTGCACCGGGCTGTAGTAGCCGACGTACTCGGTCAGCGCCACGGCGTTCTCCAGGTCGTACCAGAAGTTCATCATCATGTGGGCATCGAGCGGATGTGGCGCGTTCTTCGGGATGCTCATGGAGTCGGTCCACAGCATCGACCCGGTGTCAGGCACCACGAACTCGACCGCGTCGTTGTCGTACAGCTTCATCTGGCTCACGTCGCCGGACCAGGCCATGGTCAGGGCCAGGTTCCCGTTGGCCAGCTCGTCGTAGTAGTCGTTGCCGTAGAAGTTGCGGAACTGCCCGCGCTGGGCGGCCTCGAGCAACTTCTGCTGCGCGCGCTCGACGTCGGCCATCTCGGCCTCCTCGGGCACGACGCCCAGGCTGAGCAGCGCCATGCTCATCGTGTCGCGCATCTCGCTGAACATGCCGACGCGGCCCTCGAAGGCCGGATCCAGCAGATCGTCGAAGGTCGTGATCTCGCGCCCGGTGAGCTCCGGGTTGTAGCCGATGCCGACCAGGCCCGACTGCCAGGCGATGCTGTACCGGTTCCCCTCGTCCCACCACGGGTCGCGGTAGAGGTCCTGCGCGTTGGCCGCGAAGTTCGGCAGCTGGTCGTGGTCCAGCTCCTCGAGATAGCCGAGCCGGATGAGCCGCTCGGTCATCCAGTCGGTCATCACGATGATGTCGTACTGCGGGGCGTTGCCGGCCGCCAGGTCGGGCTGGATGAGGCCGAAGAACTCCTCGTTGTCGTTGATCGCCTCGGTGTAGTTGACCGTGATGCCGGTCTCGTCCTGGAACTTCTGGATGGTCGGGTACTCGCCGGTCTCCTCGTCGATGTCGATGTACGCCGGCCAGTTCGCGAAGTCCACCGTGCCGGCCGGGGCGGAGGGGAGCGCGCCCTGGCTGGCGCCCGCACCCGAGGGCGAGGCGGTCGGGCTGATCCCGCACGCTGCCAGGATGGCTGGGATCGACAGCGCCGATCCGGCGACGATGGCGCCACGGCCGGTCTGACGCAGGAACATGCGGCGGGACATCCGCCGCTGCGGGCGGAATGCCCTGGCGATGGCGCGCTCGAGCTGGGTGTCGTCAGCCATGGGTCTCAACCTCCTCCAGTGTTGCTTCCCCCGCGTCCTCCGGCCCCTCGGCACCGATGACGAAGGTGTGCTGTGGGCGCCAGGTGAGCCGCACGCGCTGCCCGTCGGGGTGCGCCTCGGCCGCTCCGCTGGTCTCCAGGTTCTGCGCGTAGACGGTCAGCTTGTGCCCGTCGGCGGTCTCCACCAGGTACTGGGTGCTCACCCCGATGTAGGCCGCGTCCAGCACCACGCCGTCCAGGGTGTTCGTGTCGCGGTCGGCCGTGATTCCCACCGAGCCCTCCCCAAGTGCGGCGACCTTGAGCTTCTCGGGCCGAACGCCCATCCGCACCTTCCTGGCGCCGTTGAGGGCGCCGGGGAGGGCGCGCACGACGGTGCCATCGGCCAGCCTCAGCTCGACGTAGCGGTCGTCACGGGCGAGCACCTCGGCGTCGAGCAGGTTGCTGACCCCCAGGAAGCCGGCCACGAACGCGGTCTGCGGCCGTTCGTACAGCTCCTCGGGCGTGCCGAGCTGCTCGATACGGCCGTGCCGCATGACGGCGATCCGATCCGACATCGTCATCGCCTCCTCCTGGTCGTGCGTCACGAAGATGAAGGTGATGCCGATCTCGCTCTGGATGCGCTTGAGCTCGACCTGCATCTGCTTGCGCAGCTTCAGGTCGAGCGCGCCGAGCGGCTCGTCGAGGAGCAGGACGTCGGGGTGGTTGATCAGCGCCCGCGCCAGGGCCACGCGCTGCTGCTGCCCGCCGGAGAGCTGGTTCGGCCGCCGCTCCTCGTAGCCCGGCATCTCCACCAGCTTGAGCATGAACGCCACCTGGTGCCGGATCTCGGTGGTGGGGACCTTGCGCCGACGAAGCCCGAACGCCACGTTCTCGAAGACGTTGAGGTGCGGGAAGAGGGCGTAGTTCTGGAAGACCGTGTTCGTCGACCGCCGGAAGGGCGGAAGGTCGTTCACCTCGTTGCCGCCGACGAAAATGCTGCCGGCGGTGACCTCCTCGAAGCCGCCGATCATGCGGAGCGTGGTGGTCTTGCCACATCCCGATGGGCCGAGCAGCGAGAAGAACTCCCCGTGACGGATCTCGAGCGTCAGGTCGTCGACGGCGGTGAAATCACCGAATCGCTTCGTGACGCGCTCCAGCCGGACGTCAGCCTCGGGCACCCAACCTTGTCCGATTGCAGTAAGGGCGGTGAGTATAGATCGGCGCGGCGCTCGCTCGTCAAGCGCGTGAGCGCACCCCATCCGGCTGGCCGACGATGCAACTGCTCGGGCCGCCCGCGCGTCATAGAGGCAGCATCGAGGCCACGGGAGACCCGAGCAATGGCGAAGCTGAACCACCAGAAGCGGAACCGTCCGCGACCGGCATCGAGCCGGCGGCGGCGCGTCGTCCTCAAGCAGGCCGAAGAGCAGCGCATCCGCCTCAACCTCGAGCGCTGGCGCCGCGGCCAGTAAGCCGCCGGCAGCGAACCACGACCCGACCGGATGCCCGGTCGGGTCGTTCGGTTGGTAGACTCGGGTCGCCCGAGCCCAACCATCAGCAGCGGAGCGCACCACGCCCATGGACTTCGCCCTCTCCCGGCAGCACGAGGAGATCCGCCGCACGGTTCGGGACTTCGCGGAGAAGCGCATCGCGCCGGTCGCGGACGAGCTCGAGCGCAAGGGCGCGTTTCCGATGGAGATCATCCGCGAGGCGGCGGCGCTGGGCCTGCTCGGCGTGCCGTACCCGGAGGAGATCGGGGGCACTGGCCTGGACGCCCTCGCCTACGCCATCACCATCGAGGAGCTGAGCCGCGTGTCGGGCAGCATCGGCATCATCGTCAGCGCCCACACCAGCCTCGGCTGCAACCCGGTCTGGATCGCCGGCACCGACGAGCAGAAGGAGCGCTACCTGCGACCCATGGCCTCGGGCCAGGTCATCGGTGCCTACGGCCTCACCGAGCCGGGAGCGGGCAGCGACTCGCGCGGAACGCGCACGAAGGCGCGCCGCGACGGCGACGAGTGGGTCCTGGACGGAGGCAAGCGTTTCATCACCAACGCCGGCGTGGCGGGGACCTACATCGTTACCGCGGTCACCGAGCGCGAGGAGGACTCCGGTCGCATCAGCGCGTTCATCGTCGAGGCCGATACGCCAGGCTTCTCCATCGGCCGCATGGAGGAGAAGATGGGCCTCCACGCGTCGAACACTGGCGAGCTGATCTTCGAGGGCTGCCGCATTCCGGCCGAGAACCTGCTCGGGCCGGAGGGCGAGGGGGACAAGCTGTTCCTCAAGACCCTCGACGGCGGTCGCATCGGTATCGCGTCGATGGCGCTCGGCCTGGCCGAGGCGGCCTACGAGGCCGCCTCGGCCTACGCCAAGGATCGCAAGCAGTTCGGACGGCCGATCGCGTCGTTCCAGGGCGTGGCGTTCAAGATCGCCGACATGGCCACCGAGATCGATGCCGCGCGGCTGCTGACCTACCGCGCCGCGTGGCTGAAGGACCAGGGCCGTCCCTACTCGACCGAGGCGGCCATGGCCAAGCTGTTCGCCTCCGAGGTCGCGCAGCGGGCCACCAACGCCGCCATCCAGGTGCACGGCGGCTACGGCTACGTCACCGAGTACCGCGTCGAGCGCTACCTGCGCGACGCGAAGCTGACCGAGATCGGGGAGGGGACGAGCGAGATCCAGCGCATGGTCATCGCCCGCAACCTGCTCGGCCTGCGCGCGATGTAGGCACGTCGTGACGGGGTGGATCCGACCCTGGCGAACCCGCGTGGCCCGGACAGGAGTCGCGGTCGCCGTGGTCCTC
>DATAKU010000119.1:0-3724 GCA_036261425.1 Candidatus Limnocylindria bacterium
GGCCGGCCTCGTAGCCTGGGCGCTGGCCGCCGCAATCCTCGTCGCCGTCTGGGCGCTGGCCCGCAGCCGCCTGTCGCGGACTGCGCGCCGGGCCGCGGGCGCTGCGCTGGCGGCGTTGTTCGTCGTCGTGGTGGCCGGCGCGGGCAGCCGCGACCTGATCGCCCTGGCCAACGCACCGCCGCCAGAGGCGGTGGCGGCGGCGGCGCAGCTCGAGGGCGCCGCGGCGGCTCGCGGGGAGCCCCTCTACCTCGCCAACTGCGCGAGCTGCCATGGCCGCGACGGCGACGGCAACGGCCCCATGCGCACGCTGCCCGCCGCCGGACCGATGGCCGAGGCGGTGGCTCGCCTGTCGCCGCAGGAACTCGAGTACCGTATCGCGAACGGGATGGCCGGCACGCCGATGCCGCCGTTCGTCGGCACGCTCAGCGAGCCGGAGCGGTGGGACCTGGTGGCCTACCTGCGCCAGCGGTTCGCCGAGTGAGCCATCATCCCTGCTGACCACGTGAAGGACCGATCCATGCGCGCCCAACTGCCGTTCGCCGTCGCCCTCGTGGCGGGTTTCGCCCTTGTCCTGGCGCCCCCGACCGCGGAGGCGCACAGCAGCCTGGTCGCCAGCGACCCACCGGCCGGCGCGAACCTCGACGAGCCGCCGGCCGAGATCGTCCTCACCTTCGACGGCGAGCTGGACCCGGCGAGCGGCTTCACGGTGGCCGATGCCGAGGGCGACGAGGTCGCCGTCGGCGGGCTCGATCTCGACGTGGCGGAGCGCAACGTCCTCCGCGGCGATGTCGATCTCGCCGGGCCGGGGGTCTTCACCGTCAGCTGGACGGCCGTCTCGATCGACGGGCACGCGGAGACCGGCTCCTACGCCTTCGGCTACCGGGCCGACCCTGGCGAGGCGGAGGCCGATCGCGACGAGGGTCACGAGAGTCCAACGCCGGACACGGCGCTGCCGGCGCAGCCGGTGGTGAGGCCCTTCCCGCTGGTCGGGCTGCTGCTCCTGCTCGCCGCAGGAGGCGTGGGCATGCAACGCGCGATCGTCAACGGAGGCACACGCGGATGAGCGGTCGTGCACGCCGGGTCCTGATGGCACCGGGGCTTACGCTCCTGCTGGCGGCCCTCGCCGCATGCGTGGCCGACGGCCGCCCGGCGAGCTGTGCCGAGCCGCAGGTGACCATCGAGCTTGCGCTCGGAGACGACCGCATGGATCCCGCCGATCCGGCGGTCTGCCGCGGCCAGCGGGTGATCCTCGTCATCGAGCCCGCCGAGACCGGAGTCTTCCACATCCACGGCTACGACGACACCCTGCCCGCCACCCCGGTGGTCGCCGGCGAGCGCACGCGCGCCGCGTTCGTGGCGGACAGCACCGGGCAGTTCCACGTCGAGTTCCACGCCGAGGACGACCCCCGCGGCGCGACCGTCGGGGTGTTTACCGTCCATGACTCCTAGCCCGCGGCGGTCCCGTCGGGCCGTGGCGCTCGCGGCGCTGCTGGCGCTGCCGGCGCTGCTGGCTGCGGCCATGGCCGTGCCCGGACCTGCGGCCGCGCACGCCATCGACGGCGTCTTCCAGCTCCCCGTGCCGCTGTGGCTGTACCTCGCCGGCGCAGCCACGGCTGTGGTGGCCTCGTTCGTCGTCACCGCGCTCCTGGCGCGCCGCCCGGCCGGCGGACCCGGCGGCTACCCGTTCTGGCCCGTCCCCGTGGCCGTGGCCTCCACAGCGCGCGCGGCACTTCGGATCCTCGGGCTGGCCTGGTGGTACGGCGCCATCGGGGTGGGCTTCGTCATCGGCGACATCTCCCCGCTTCCCGCGGTGCTCGTCTGGGTCGGCATCTGGGTCGGCCTGCCGATCGTGGCCGCCGTGCTCGGCAACCCGTGGCCGTCGCTCAGTCCCCTGCGCACGACCTTCGCCGGTCTCGAGTGGGTCGCCCGACGCCTGGGCGTGGAACGGCTCGACGCCGGCGTCCCCTACCCCAGCGGGCTGGCCCGCTGGCCGGCGGTCGCGCTGCTGACGGCGGGGATCTGGATCGAGCTCATCCTGCCCGGGTCGTCGGTGGCCGGCACCGTTGCCTGGCTCCTCGTGGCCTACACCATCCTCACCCTCGTCGGCATGACCCTCTTCGGACAGGTGGCCTGGCTGCGCAACGCCGAGCTGTTCGAGGTCGAGCTGGGCTGGTTCGGGCACATCGGTCCGGTGGGCCGGCGTTCACGAAGCGCGCCGTTGTGCGATGGCTGCGGCGAGGCCTGCGACCCGGCGCGCTGCATCGACTGCCCGGAGTGCGCGGCCGCGGCCGACGACCGCGAGCGCCAGGCGGTCCTGCGGCCCTGGCTCGTCGGCCTCACCGACGTCGATCACGCCCGCTGGTCCGACGCCGCCTTCATCGTCCTGGCCCTGGCCGGCGTCAGCTACGACGGCATGCGGGAGACCGCCTTCGGCGCCGGCCTGCTGGGGGCGCTGCTGCCGCCCGTCCAGGACGTCATGGGTATCACCGGGGCCTCGTTCATCGTGGTCGAGACGCTCGCCTTCGGGCTGGTGGTGGCCGCCTTCATCGGTGCCTTCGTGGCCGTGCTGCTGGCCACACGCGCGCTCAGTGACCACGGACGACGGGTCGACCTGTCACGGACCGCCGGGGTGTACGCCGCCACGCTGCTGCCCATCGCTGCGGGCTACGTGATCGCGCACTACCTCACCCTGGTCATCCGCGGCGTCCTGTGGCTGCCGTCGCTGCTGGCCGACCCGCTCATGAGCCTGGCGCCGGACATGGGCTGGGTGCCAGCCGCCTTCGTGTGGTACCTGAGCGTCGGAGCCATCGTCGCCGGGCACGTGGCGGCGATCGTCCTGGCCCACCGCCTGGCGCTCCGTGACGCCCCGTCGCGGCCGGTGCTCGCCGGGCTGCCGATGGTGGCGCTGATGGTGGCGTACACCATCCTCAGCCTCTGGATCATCGCCCAGCCGATCGTCGTCGACCCCGGCGTGGCTCCCACGAGCGCCCTGCGCTGACACGCGCCGCGCCGTGCTCTAGGCTCCGGGCGTGACCGACGTCAGCATCGCGGCCGCAGTGGCCGCCGGCGCCCTCTCGTTCCTGTCGCCCTGCGTGCTGGCGCTGCTGCCGGTCTACCTCGCCTTCCTCGGCGACACGGCCGGTACGGCCCCGAGCGGCGGCGCCGCGGCCACCCGCACGGCCGTCCTGCCCCAGGCGCTCCTGTTCGTCGGCGGGTTCAGCCTGCTGTTCATCGTGCTCGGCACGTCGATCGGGCTCATCGGCGCGCCGCTCTTCCGCATCCCCGAGGCGCGCCAGGTGGCCGGCATCGTCGTCATCGGCCTCGGCGTCGTCACGACCGGCGTCTTCGGCCCGGTCCTCGATCGGCTCAACGTGGGCTTCCAGCCGTCCGCTCTCCCGGTCGGCCGGTCGCTTCGCTCGCTGACGCTCGGCGCCTTCGTGGCGGTCGGCTGGACCCCGTGCATCGGTCCGGTGCTCGGCGCCATCCTGACCATGGGCGCCTCGACCGGCTCGGCGCCGGTGGTGGCGCTCCTGCTGACGGCCTACTCCATCGGCCTGGCCGTCCCCTTCCTGGTCGCCGCGGTCGCCTTCCCGCGGATCCGGCCGCTGGTCGAGCTGCTGCGCCAGCACCACCGCGCCGTCCAGGTCGTGTCGGGACTCCTCATCGTCGCCATCGGCGTCCTCATCTACCTGAACGCCTTCGCGCGGCTCGCCACGCTCTTCAC
>DATAKU010000175.1:0-17176 GCA_036261425.1 Candidatus Limnocylindria bacterium
CGGAGGCGGTCGGGGCGCTGAGCCTGGCCGCTCGCGAGGGCCTCGACAACCTCACATTCGTCATCAACTGCAACCTCCAGCGCCTCGACGGGCCGGTCCGCGGGAACGGCAAGATCATCCAGGAGCTGGAGTCGCTGTTCCGCGGCGCCGGCTGGAACGTGCTCAAGGTGATCTGGTCGCGCGAATGGGACGATCTGCTGGCGCGCGACGTCGAGGGCGTCCTTGTCAACAAGATGAACGAGACCCTCGACGGCGACTACCAGCGCCTCGCCATCAGCGACGGGGCCACCATTCGCACGGAGTTCTTCGGGCCTGACCCGCGGCTTCAGAAGCTGGTGGAGCACCTGCCCGACGAGGAGCTGGCCAAGCTGCGCCGGGGCGGCCACGACTACCGCAAGCTGTACGCCGCCTACGCCGCGGCCGTCCAGCACAAGGGCACGCCGACCGTCATCCTGGCCAAGACGGTGAAGGGCTGGACACTCGGCCCGGGCATCGAGGGGCGCAACGTCACGCACCAGGCCAAGAAGCTCACCGCCGACGAGCTGCGCATCTTCCGCGACCGGCTCGAGCTGCCGATCCCCGACGACAAGCTCAAGGAGGCGCCGTACTACCATCCCGGCGCCGACTCGCCGGAGATCCAGTACATGCTGGAGCGTCGCCGCCAGCTCGGCGGTCCGCTTCCGCATCGAACGGTCGTGGCCAAGCCGCTGCCGGCGCCGAAGGACACGGCCTTCAGCGAGTTCTTCGCCGGGTCGGATCGGCCCGCGAGCACCACCATGGCCTACAGCCGGCTGGTGCGGAACCTGGTGCGGGATCCGCAGATCGGCAAGCGGATTGTCCCGATCATCCCCGACGAGGCGCGCACCTTCGGCATGGACCCGCTCTTCAAGGAGGTCGGGATCTACAACCCGCTGGGGCAGAACTACACGCCGGTCGACAAGGAGCTGCTGCTCAGCTACCTCGAGTCCGAGACGGGCCAGCTGCTCGAGGAGGGGATCACCGAGGCCGGCGCCATGAGCAGCTTCCAGGCCGCCGGGACCTCCTACGCCACCTGGCAGCAGCCGATGATCCCGTTCTACACGTTCTACTCGATGTTCGGCTTCCAGCGCACCGGCGACCAGATCTGGGCCTTCGGAGACGCCCGCGGCCGCGGATTCATGATGGCCGCCACCGCCGGCCGCACGACCCTCACCGGCGAGGGGCTCCAGCACGACGACGGACAGTCACACCTGCTCGCCAGCGCCGTGCCCAACGTGCTTGCCTACGACCCGGCCTTCGCCTACGAGCTGGCGATCATCGTCCGCGAGGGCATCGACCGCATGTACGGCGAGCGCGGCGAGGACGTCTTTTACTACATCACGCTCTACAACGAGAACTGGGCGCAGCCGCAGAAGGCCGAGGGCGTGGAGGACGGCGTCATCCGCGGGCTGTATCGGTTCAAGGAGGCCCAGGGCGGCTCGCGACGGGCGCAGATCCTGGCCAGCGGACCGATCGTCCTCCAGGCGCTCAAGGCGCAACAGCTCCTGGCCGAGAAGTTCGACGTCGCCGCCGACGTCTGGAGCGCCACGAGCTTCCAGCAGCTGCGCAACGAGGCGCTCGACGTCGAGCGCTGGAACCGGTTGCACCCCGACGGCGAGCAGCGCGTCGCCTACGTTCGCGAGTGCCTCACCCCGACCGAGGGACCGATCCTGGCCGCCACCGACTACATGAAGGCGGTGCCGGACATGATCGCGCGCTGGGTGGACCGACCCTACACGGTGCTCGGGACCGATGGCTTCGGCCGCTCCGACACCCGTGAGGCGCTGCGCACCCACTTCGAGGTGAACACCGAGCACATCGCCTATGGCGTGCTCCACGGCCTGTGCCTCGACGGCAAGGCGACGCCGGACGAGCTGAAGCGAGCCATCGAGGAGCTCGGCATCGATCCGGACCGGGTCAACCCGCTCTACGCCTGACCGTCGCGCCACCAGCGACGATCTTTCGCCGGAAGTTCACCCGCCAGGCGCGGTGGGTGCGGTTTCGTCCGTGTACGGCAACTCCACACGCACGAGCGTCACCCCGGGGCGGACCTCAGGCTCGCGGACGTGCAGCAGAGTGACAGAACAGCACCTCGCTCGGGGCCGGGGTGAGATCCGTGCCATACATCGGTGCCCAGCGGAGCGGCTGGCCTCACATCGGCCGACGCGGACTAGCCGCCGGTGAGGAGGGGCGTGCCGCAGGCGGCACAGTAGGCGTCGCCGGGCTCGATCACGATGCGGCATGAGCGGCAGCGGCTCGGCACCAGTCCACCGAGCATGGCGCGGGCACCGAGCGCCGCCGCCCGCAGATAGCGTCCCCACGGGGATGGCCCGATAGCCGCCTCCGCCGGCACCTCCGGCTCGGGGACGGTGACGTGAGCGGGTGCCGCCGGCGGTCCGGGAGACGGAACGGGGACCCTGATCGGCATCGGTCGGCCCGCTCCGGCAGCGTGGGCGCCCATCCGGCTCGCCTGGTGGAACCGCCGACGTTCGCGGTCGTAGATGGCACGCCACTGCGGATCGGTCATCACCTGCCGTACGACGTTGACGACCTGCATCTCCTCCGTCGCACGCTCCGAGCCGTTGCGATCGGGGTGGAACGTGCGCGCCAGGCGCCGGCAGGCGGCGACGATCTCCTCGCTCGAGGCGGTGGCGGAGACCCCGAGCAGGCGGTAGACGTCGCGTTCGGGGGTGTAGGGCAGGAGTCGCTGCAGCATCGGTCCGTCGGGCATGGTAGCGCGTGCCGGCAATTGCGGTATGGAGACGTTTCTGGCAAGTCGACCTGCCAATTTCGAAATAGGGGTTGACAGAACCGGAACTACGGTGCATCCTGCGCGCATCGGTTGACAAAAGCGCAACGAAAATAGCCAAACTGGTAGGAGCCGTTTCGGATGTTCGACTATCGACTCTTCTATCCGCAAGCCAGCATCGACGAGCTGGCGCGCACCCGGCGGCCCCACCAGGGGCATCCGGCGCAACGCATCTACCAGCTCCCCATCGAGCGACGGGCCGGCCGGCCGACGGGACGGCGGTAAGGACCGATGGTGCACGACGTCATCGCCACCTGCCCCGTCTGCAACGGTGAGCTGACCATCACCCGTCTCCATTGCCGTGGCTGCGGCACGGCCCTGGAGGGCGAATTCGGGGTGGGCCGCTTCGGCCGCCTCGACCGCGAGCAGATGACGGTGCTCGAAAGCTTCCTGCGCTCTCGCGGCAACCTCAAGGAGATGGAGCGCGAGCTCGGCATCAGCTACCCCACCGTCCGCGCCAGGGTTGACGCGCTCGTGCGCGCCCTCGGCTTCGGCGAGGATGCCGTCGGCGCCGATGCCGAGGCGGCGGACGACGAGTTCGGGAAGGGCTTCGCCGACGACTTCGATACCGAGACCGCGGATGCGGCCGACCCCTCGGCTGCCGCCGAGCAGCGACGCGAGATCCTCGAGCGCCTGGCGCGCAAGGAGATCGGCGCCGAGGAGGCCGCCGTGGCGCTGCGCGCGCTCGGCGGGGGCAGCTGATGCCGTCCTTCGGTCGCACGCAGGAAGTCGAGCACGACATCGGCCGCCATGGTCGCTTCGCCATCCGGGTGACGAGCTCGGAGGTGGAGCTGCGTCGCGTCGAGGGGACCACCGCCCGCGTCTGGATCGAGTTCGACATCCGCGCCTCGTCGGAGTCCGAGGCGGACGACGTCTACAGCCGGGTTGCGTTCCGCGTCCGCGCGGCCGAGGGCAGCCTCGAGGTGAGCGAGCCGAAGGCGGGCGACAGCGGCCTCGCGTCGATCGTGCGGATCCTGGGGATCGGCGGAGCGCGCGCGGAGGCCACCATCCGTGCCGAGATCCCCGCCGACGCGCAGATCACCTACGAGGGCGTCAGCGCCGATGTCACCGCCAGCGGCTTCACCGGGACCCAGGTCTACCGGACCGTGTCGGGCGACCTGGTGCTCGACCAGATGGCCGGCGACCTCCAGATCAACGCCGTCTCCGGCGACGTCAGCGTGCGCGCCGAGGCACCAATTCGCCTGCGGGCCAACACGGTCAGCGGCGACCTGTCGGCGTACGGGCCGGGCTTCGACGAGCTCCGCGTCGTCACCGTCAGCGGCGATGTCGAGCTGGAGGGCGCCCTGCGCGGCGGGGCGCAGCACCGCATCGAAACGGTGAGCGGTGACCTGAGCCTGGGCACGGCTGGAGGGCTGACGCTGGAGGTCCGTGGCCTCTCCAGCGACGTGGAGGTCTCGCTCCCCCATCGCTCCGAGGGATCGCGGGATCGGCGGCGCTACGTCGTGGGCGACGGGGCGGCGGGCCTGCTGTTCAGCTCGATGTCCGGCGACGTGTCCGTCTTCCAGTCCCGACGGCTGGCACCGATGCCGGCGCCAGCGGCGCCACCGGCGCCACCGGCGCCCCCGCTGGCGCCAGCGCCCCCCGCTCCCCCGCCGCTGAGCGACGACGAGCAGCTCGAGATCCTCCGGGCCGTCGAGCGCGGCGAGATCGACGTGGACGAGGCCGCGCGCCGGCTGGCCGGGGGTCGCTCCGATGCCTGACGAGCTCGAGACGATCCTGCGCCTCGTCGCGGAGGGCCGGCTCACTCCCGACGAGGCGGCCCCGATCATCGACGCGCTGACCCGCGCCGAGCGGTCCGACGGCGCGCCGTGGGATCGCCATGCCACCCGCGCCGGTCGTCACGCGGCGCGCGCCGCCGCCCGGGTCGACCGCGCCTTCCGTCGTGCGGAGGAGCGCATCGAGGACGTCGACGCACGCTTCGGTCGCCGCCGCCGGCACCTCCGCATCCGCGTCACCGAGCGCGGCCGGCAGGTCGTCAACCTCCGCGTGCCCATTGGCTTCGTCGAGTCGGCGCTCCGCTTCGTGCCGGGCCTCGGCGGCGACCAGGCCGATCGCATCCGCGAGGCCGTCCAGGCCGGCGCCATCGGGCCGATCCTCGACGTCGAGGACCCGGACGGTGGCGGCGGTGTGCTCATCAGCGTGGAGTGAACCCATGACCGCCCTCGCCATCGAGGCCAGCGGCCTCACCAAGGACTTCGAGAAGGGGCGCCGCACGTTCTGGCAGCGGCTGCGACGCGAACCGGACCAACGCGAGCGGTTCCGCGCGGTCGATGGCGTGGACCTGCGCGTCGCCGAGGGCGAGGTCTTCGGCCTGCTCGGCCCGAACGGCGCCGGCAAGACGACCACGATGCGAATGCTCGCCACGCTCCTCGAGCCCACGGCCGGCCGCGCGACCGTCCTGGGCCATGACCTGGTCCGCGAGGCCCGGGCCATCCGGCGGCGGCTCGGCGCCGTCCTCCCCGGCGAGCGGAGCCTGTACTGGAAGCTCACCGCGCGCGAGAACCTCGAGTACTTCGCGGCCCTCTACCACGTCCCCCCAGGGGTGACGCGTGACCGGATCGACCGCGTCCTGGAGGCGGTGAAGCTCACAGACCGCGCCGACGACTACGTGGAGAAGTACAGCACCGGCATGCGGCAGCGCCTCGTGCTGGCCCGCGCGCTCCTGCCCGACCCGTCGCTGCTGCTGCTCGACGAGCCGACCGTCGGACTCGACCCGCAGGCGGCCCGCGACCTTCGGGAGCGGGTCCTCCAGCTCCGCGACGAGGGCCGCACGATCCTCCTGACCACCCACTACATGGAGGAGGCCGACCAGCTCTGCGACCGGATCGCCATCATCGACCATGGCAAGATCGTGGCGCTCGACACGCCGGCCGCCCTGAAGCGGGGCCTGAAGGCGGCCGAGGTCATCCACCTCGAGATCGCCGCGCCCGAGCCGGCCGAGCCCGGCTTCGTGGCACGCCTGGACGGCCGCGGGACGGTCACCCAGCGCGAGCGCGTCGACGGCACGCTGCGCCTGACCGTCCATGCCGCCTCGGCACGCGAGCTCGTTCCGCTCGTCATCGACGCGGCACGGGCCGAGGAGGCCGAGGTGCGCAACATCCAGGTCCTCCCGGTCTCGCTCGAGGACGTCTTCATCTCCCTCACCGGACGGGCACTGCGCGAATGAGCCGGACCGATGTGGCCGCCGACCTGCGGGCGTTCGCCGCCGCGGTGCGAAAGGAGTGGCGCATCCTGCGCCGCTATCCGGGCCTCTTCCTGTCGTTCCTGTTCTGGCCCATCGCGCTGCCGCTGGCCTTCGTCGTCCAGGCGGAGGCCTTCGCCGGCGGCCGCGACGACACCGTCGCCGCGTTCGTGAGCCGCACCGGCACGAACGAGGTCGCCGGCTTCCTGTTCGTCGGCTGGGCGGCGTACATGTGGCTGAGCATGATCCTGTGGGGTCCGGGCACCAGCCTGCGCACCGAGCAGGTGCGCGGGTCGCTCGAGGCGATCTTCATGACGCCCGCCTCGCGGCTCGTGGTCCTGTTCGGACCGGCCGCCAGCCAGCTGGTGTGGGCCATCTGGATCTTCGCCGTCGTGGGCGTCGCGCTGTGGCTCGGATTCGGCGTCAGCATCGGTCCGGCCGAGGCGCTGCGGGCGGTCCTGGTCATCGCGGTCGGGATCCCGGCCCTCTACGCCATCGGTGCCCTCTTCGCCGCCGTCGTGCTGCGCTTCGGCGAGGTGACCGCGCTGGTGCAGGGCGTGCGCGGGCTGTTCACCGCGGTGTGCGGCATGAGCTTCCCGATCGTCGTGCTGCCCGACTGGGCGCAGACGGTCGCGCTGTCGCTGCCGCCGACCTACCTCATCGCGGACCTGCGGGCCGTGCTCCTGGCCGGTGCCGACCTGGGGCGCGTGTTCGGGGACCTGGTCATCCTGGCCGGCATGGGCGCCGTCCTGGCGGTCGCCGCCGCGTGGGCCTTCAAGCGCACGGAGCTGTACGCTCGCCGCGGCGGGCGGCTGGCGCAGTACTGATGGACGAGCTGCGCAACGAGGCGCGGGCGGCCGTCGCGATCGCGCGCAAGGAGCTGCGGATCTTCCTCCGCTATCGGCTCAACGCGGTGAACTACGTCCTCCAGCCTCTGTACCAGGTCCTGATCCCGGGCATCCTGCTCGGGGCGACCTTCGCCGTGGCGGGAGAGGCGGTCGGATTCGCGGAGACGGCCGGCACGAGCGACGTCGTGAGTTACCTCTTCCTCGGCATGCTGGCCCTCACCCTCTCCTCCGCCGGATTCTGGGGTGTCGCGTACTCGATCAAGATGGAGCTCGATGCCGGGACGCTGGAGCCGGCGTGGCTCACGCCGACCCGCCGCGAGACGTTCGTCATCGGCCTGACGCTCGCCGGCGTGGTCACGGCGACCGTCACCACGGTCCTGCTGGTGACGGTCGGCGTGTGGCTGTTCGGCGCCGAGATGGCCCCGCGCATCGGGATCGCCCTGCCGATCCTGGCGCTGACCGCGGTCGGGATCCTGGGCATCGGCTACCTGATCGGGGCGATCGTGCTGCGCATGAAGGAGGGCAACTTCTTCGTCGACGCCACCGACTTCATCTTCGTCGGGCTGTCCGGGGCAGCCTTCCCGATCCTGGTCCTGCCCGAGGCGGTGCGCTGGGTGTCCTACCTGCTGCCGACCACCCACGCGCTGGACCTCATGCGCGTCGCCTCGCTCGGCACGCCGCCGCTGCTGCCGATCCCGCTCGAGTGGCTCATGCTCGCCGTGACGAGTGTCGCGTTCCTCCTCGTGGGTCGCTGGGCGTGGCTCTCCACCGAACACCGGCTCCGCGTCCGGGGAACGCTGGGCCAGCACTGACGCGCCGCGCGGCGCCGGCGCCGCAGGAGTACCGTTCCGCGCGTGAGCCGAGACCGACCGCCTCGAGGAGATCGCCGTGTCGACCCACACCTCGAGGTTCGACAGCGCCGCCGGGGGCGACGCCCGGGCGACGCCTACGTCCGCATCGTGCGTCCCTTCGAGGACCAGTTCCAGCGCACGGACGAGGGTGGCCTGGTTGCCACCGAGCGCATCCTCCTCGAGCGAAGGGGCTGGCGCGCGGCCCTGCGGCGGCTGCGAACCGCCCTCATCGGCCGCCCCATCCACAGTGACCGCGAGGAGCACGAGCGCCTCACGAAGACGAAGGCGCTGGCCATCTTCTCCAGCGACAACCTCAGCTCGTCCGCGTACGGGCCCGAGGAGATCATGCGAGTCCTGGCCCTCGCCGGACTCGGTGCGATCAGCCTGACCCTGCCGATCGCGGTGATGATCACGGTGATGCTCGCCATCGTGACGATGTCGTATCGACAGACGATCAAGGCCTACCCGCACGGCGCCAGCAGCTACATCGTGGCGAGCGACAACCTCGGCCCGCTCTTCGGCGTCCTGGCGGCGGCGGCTCTGCTCATCGGCTACGTCGTCACCGTGGCGGTCTCCATCTCCGCGGGTGTCGCGGCGCTGACCTCGATCCTGCCGGAGCTGTACCCGGAACGCGTGATCATCGGCGTCGCGATGGTCGCGCTGCTCATGCTCGGCAATCTGCGTGGCATCCGGGAGTCGGGCACGACCTTCATGGTCCCGACCTACGCGTACCTGGTGATCATGCTGTCGGTCGTGGCGTACGGCGTGGCTCGCAGCGTTTTCGGCGGGCTTCCGGCATTCGAGGCGCCGGAGAGTTGGCGGACCGTCGAGCAGGGCGGACAGGCGCTCGGCCTCTTCCTGATCCTCCGCGCCTTCTCGCAGGGAGCCGTCGCGCTGAGCGGCGTGGAGGCGGTGTCCGACGGTGTCCCGGCGTTCAAGCCGCCCGAATGGCGCAATGCCAGGACGACGCTGACCTGGGCGTCCGCCATCTTCGCGGTGCTGTTCGTCGGCATCGCCTTCCTGGCGACCTCCATCGGCATCGTTCCCGATCCGACCGAACAGCAGACGGTGCTCAGCCTCCTGGTGCGTCAGATCGCCGGGGAGGGCTGGGTCCTGGTGGCGGCCCAGATCGCCACGGCGCTCATCCTGGTGCTGGCCGCGAACACGAGCTTCGCCGACTTCCCCCGGCTGGCGTGGTTCCTGGCGAGGGACGAGTACATGCCACGCCAGTTCACGTACCGGGGCGAGCGCCTGGCGTTCACGACCGGCATCCTCTTCCTGTCCGTCACGGCCGCGGCCCTCGTGGTCCTGTTCAGCGCCAGTGTCACCGGCCTCATTCCGCTTTACACGCTCGGGGTCTTCCTGGCCTTCACGTTGTCCCAGGGCGGGATGCTGGTGCGCTGGTGGCGCCGTCGAGAGCCCGGCTGGCATGCCGGTCTGGCGATCAACGGGCTCGGGGCCGCCACCACGCTGGTGGTGACGGTCGTCGTCGCGACCAGCAACTTCTTCCAGGGCGCCTGGCTGGTCATGGTGCTGGTCCCGGCGCTCATGGCGCTCCTGGTCGGCATCCACAACCACTACCGCGACGTCCGGCACGCCCTCGCCGTCGAGCGGATCCCCCCGGGCACGGAAGTCGCCGCGGACCCGATCGTCATCGTGCCGATCGCCCGGCTCGACCGTCCGGCACTCCAGGCGATCGCCTTCGCCAACTCGATCGACCCGGACGCGCTGGCGGTCCACGTCACCAGCGACCCGGCCGATGCGGCGGAGATCCGCCGCCGGTGGCCCCATTGGGCCTCGAAGACCGAGCTCGTGATCGTCGAGTCGCCGTACCGCGCGCTCATCGGTCCCCTGCTGGCCTACATGGACGCGCTCCAGCGCCAGGCCCCGGAGCGACCGATCGTCGTCGTCCTGTCGGAGCTGGTGCCGCGCCACTGGTGGGAGAACGTCCTCCACAACCAGACCGCCCTGCGCCTCCGACTTCGCCTGCACCGCCGCCCCAACACGATCGTCGCGCACGTTCCGTACCGGCCAACGGATCCTGGACCGAACGCCGCGTAACCGCGTCCGAACGTTCCTGCACGGGGCCGGCCTCTCCCTCTCGGTCGGCCCGACAAAGGAGGACCGGACCCATGCGAACTCAGCGACGCGTACTCCCGTCGACGCTCGGGCTGACGCTCGTGGCGTCGCTGGCGCTCACCGGACTGGTGGCGGCGGCCGAGACGACCCTCACCGCCGACCTGGCCGGGGTGACCGAGGGCGCCAATCCCGGCGATCCCGACGGCTCGGGGAGCGCGATGATCGTCATCGATCCCGAGGCCGGGACGGTCTGCTGGGAGCTCACCGTCGAGGCGATCGAGCCGGTGACCCAGTCGCACATCCACGCTGGCGCCGAGGGCGAGTCGGGTGACGTCGTCGTGCCGCTCGACGTGGACGGCTTCGAGGGCTCGAGCGAGGGCTGCGTCGAGGACCAGGACGCCGAGGCGCTCCAGGGCATCGTCGACGACCAGTCGAGCTTCTACGTGAACGTCCATACCGCCGACTTCCCCGCCGGGGCCATTCGTGGTCAGCTGGTCGGGGCATCGGAGCTGCCGAGCACGGCCATGGCGCGCCAGGAGGGCGTGACTGCTCCCGTGCTCCTCGGCGTGGCACTGCTGGCCCTCGCCCTATCGGTCGGGCTCCGTCGCACGGTGGAGGTGCGCGCCCGGCGCGGATGAGCGCCGTCCCGGTCGCCGCGGCCCTCGGCGGCTACGGCCCCCGCCGGGCGCCGCGGCGACCCAGCGCCAGTCCCCCGGCACCGACGACCAACAGCACGCCCAGCATCACCAGTCCCCACGGCGAGGCGAGGAAGGCGAGGACGCCATCGACGCCCTCGCCGGTGGGAGCCGGTGACGGCGGGGCTGTCGTCGCCTCCGGCGTGACCGATGGCGTGGCCGTGGCCGACGGCGTCGGGCTGGGGGTCGGGGTGGGGCTCGGGGTCGCGGTCGGGCTGGGGGTCGGGGTCGGGGTCTCGATCGCCTGACCGGTCACCGGGTCGACCATGGTGTGGTTGGTCCACAGGTACTCGCGGATGGTCAGCCCCGACTCATGCACCGCGGCCGCCACCTCGCGGCCGAGGTAGCGGTAGTGCCACGGCTCGTAGTGGAAGCAGGCACCCTCGTTCCACAACAGGTTCGGCGCTTCGCCCAGGGGGTAGCTGTTGATCCAGCCGTACTTCCAGGAGTTCTCCTTCATCCAGGCACCCGCGGGCGTGGTCGCCCAGTCGCCGGGGAGTGGGTTCCCACCGCCTGCCGACATGAAGTCGACGCCCAGCCCGAGCTGATGCTCCGAGTGGCCGGGACGCATCGAGTAGGTGATGGCGTCCTCGAAGCCGAACTGGTTCGCGTAGCCGTTGAAGATCTGGACCTGCTCCTCGTAGGAGCGGTACGGGCTCCAGATGCCGATGGGCGCCCCGTCGGCGGCGGCCGCCTCGGCCATGGCGCGCAGGTCGTCGATGACGACCGCGCGGAGCATCCCGCCGCCCGGGACCCCGGCCTCGCTGACCGGGACGAGGTCTGGGGGCACGTAGTCGTCCTCCACGCGCAGCATCCAGTCCACGAGCGTCACGCTCCAGTCGTCGTAGCCACGCGGGACGGTGTAGATGTCATCGATCCGGCACTCCGGGAGCGGGCCGATGGCCTTCACCGACGTACCGGAGGGAGCAGCGACGAGGAGTCCGCCGGCGACGAGGGCGGCCATGAGCAGGTTGCGGTGGCGCAAGGGGATCGATCCTTCAACGGCGGCGAGCCCCTACGATACCCGCCGTGAGCTTCCCACGACGCCTCCCCCTTGCTGCCATGGTGGTCCTGATGACGCTGCTGACGGCCTGCGGCAGTGCCAGCCCTTCACCGATCCCGTCCGTCGACCCCGCGACCGGGGAGACGCCTTCGCCGTCGGCGTCGTCCTCCCCCACGCCGGCGCCGACCCCTACGCCGGTCGTCGCGGTCGACGTTCCGCTCGCCGTCGTCACCGGCATCACCAACCTCGACGCGGCCATCACGGTCGACGAGCTCACCGCGCTCCACGCCGCCGGCGAGCTCGTCCTGCCATGCGGCGTGACCGTGGCGCAGCCGAACCTGGGCTCCTCGGAGGCGTGCATCGGCGCAGAGGAGATCCCCGGCCTCCTGGCCGCCGAACCGTTGCGCATAGCGCTGCTGCCGCCCGGGCTGGTCGAGACGCGGACGAAGGTCCTGCGCATCGCCGGGGACGGGCCGTTCGGGCTGTTCGGACCCGACCTGTTCGGCGACCCGGAGGCGCGGGCCATGGACTACCCGGTCATCGGCTCCGCCATGCCCGACGACCCCGCGCTCGACCCGGCGTGGCTCGTGTACGACGCCTCGGAGATCTGGACGCTCACCAACCTCGGCAGCCTGTGCGCCGACCGCGGCGCGGCTTACGAGACGGTGGCGAACGGCCGGGGCTGGGCGTGGGCCTTCGATGGCGGGACGGCCGAGTACGCCGCGCCGGCGGTCGTGGATCCACCGGACGAGGGGCCGTACTACCCGGTCCAGCCGATCGAAACCGGGAACGACGGCGCCACCGCCGCCATCGTCGAGCGCTCGGACGTGGCGATCGCGGACCACGAGTGCCCGCTCATCCCCGACGAGATCTGGCAGCCGAACCTGACGAGCACCTCGTTCGCGTTCTCGGTCCCGGAGGCGCTGCTCCCCATATGGCGCGACAAGCTCGGCCTCGACGTCATCTACCTCGCCGCAAACCACATGAGCGACAAGGGCGTCGAGGGCATCCAGTCGACGATGGCGCTGCTCGACGAGTATGGCCTGGCCTGGACCGGGCTCGGGATGAACCTCGACCAGGCACTCGAGCCGGCGTACGTCGAGGTGGCCGGGATCACCGTCGGCGTGGTCGCCTTCAACGACGTGAACGGGGTGCTGCGCGCCGAGGCCGACGCCCCCGGCGTACCGTGGATCACTGAAGAGAACGTCGAGGCCGGCGTCCAACGCGCCCGGGATGGCGGCGCGGACCTCGTGGTCTGCGCCCCGCAGTGGTGGGGCGGCGCCGAGTACCACGACGACCTGTGGCCGGTCCAGGTCGAGCAGCTCGGCTGGTTCGACGGGGCCGGCTGCGACCACGTCATCGGCTCCGGCACCCACGTCGCCGGACCCCTCCTCCTCAACGGCCCGGCGGACGATCCGCGGGTCGTCCTCGCCAGCCCCGGGAACTACATGTTCGGCCAGGGCTGGTGGCAGGCGACCCAGGAGGGCGTGATCTTGGACCTCGCCTTCCGCGGCACCGAGCTCGTCAACGTGCGGCTGCACCCGACGGTGCAGGTGCTCCAGGCCCGCCCGGCGCTCCTCGACCCGGAGGGCGACGGGCGCTACGTCCTGGAGCGGATCTGGAAGTACGCGACGGTGGAGCTCACCGAGTAGCCGACTCGGGCCGGCCGTCGGACGGCGACGTTGCCACCGGCGGCGACGCGACCCGCCGATCCCAGTCCGTCTGGAACGCGGGAAGCAGCGTGCTGATCGCGTGGGCGATCCCGGCAGACACCAGGACCGGAATGAGGCCGATGGCGGCCACCAGCCCGCCGCCGACCAGCCCGCCGAACGGGATGCCGGACCAGGCGACGGCGACGACGAGGGTTCGCACCCGGCCGAACAGGGCGCGCGGAGCGCGCTCGAACTGGATCGCGCCGATGATCGGGTTGATGAATCCGAGCCCGAAGCCGGACACGGCGTAGACGGCGACGACGACCCACAGCGGCGCGCCGAACGCAAGGACGAGGAACCTGGGGGCTCCGCCGACCAGCGAGCCGATGAGGTACGTGGGCCGGCGCGGCAGCCGATGCGCGACCCCGGCGGCGAGGGCGCTGGAGAGGATCGCCGCGCCGCTCATGGCGGCCACCACCAGGCCGATAACCGCCGGCCCCTGGCCGGTCTCCCGTGCCCACACGGGCAGGAGGACCGAGCTCCATGCGGCGTCGAGGAGGTTCGTGATGGCGACCATGCCGATGATCGAGCGCAGCAGCCGCTCGCCGCGCACGAACTCGGCGCCTTCGCGCAGCCTGGCGAGATACCCGTCCGTCGATCCCTCGTGGGCGGCGGGCTCCTGCGACCTCGTTGCCCAGGCGATGACCACGGCACCGAGGCCGAAGAGCACGGCGGTGACCGCCAGTGACGAGGCGCCACCGATCCACGCAACGAGGAAGCCGGCGACGCCCGGACCAACGGTGGATGCCAGGCGCTCGATGGTTCCGGCCAGGCCGGTGCCCCGCTCGAGCGGAACGCCCGCCTCTTCGGTGACCGCCGGGATGAAGACGCCCTTGGCCGCGTCGGACGGGCCGCGCGCGGCACCCACGACGGCGACGAGCGGCAGCAACGTTCCCATCGACAGGGCGCCGAGGGCGTGGAGCACGGGCACCATCGCCACAGCGGCCATGCTGATCATGTCGCCCGCGATGCTGATGCGCCGGGGACCGATTCGGTCGATGAGCGGGCCGGACAGGAGCTGCACGACGACGTAGGGCGCCATCTCGGCGAACACGACGATCCCGGTCTGAGCCGCGCTGCCGGTGGTCGTCAGGACGAACCAGGGGAGGGCAATCGCCGACAGACGGGTCCCCGTCCAGGCGAGCCCCTGGGCTGTGAGCACTCCCACCAGCCCTCGCCACCGTCGCGGCGCACGCGTCGTCATCGGCGGTTCCTGCATCGGCGTACCGATTCTAGGCGGGCACGGTGTCCGACGCCCGCGCCGTGTGTGGAATGACGTAGAAGCGCTTGCCCGCCTTCCCGGCCGCTCCGGGACGGATGGCACTCAGGGTCGCCGCGGTCCTGATCCGATGCTGGCCGCAACACCGCAGGGTGCCAACGCACAGGAGGAACCGATGGCCCGCTACCGCCTCGTCACCGAGTGGGAGACCGAGGCACCGATCACCCAGGTCTGGGACACGATCATCCGCTACGACGCCTGGCCCACCTGGTGGCGTGGCGTCCGGGCGGTCACGATGCTCGGCGGCGGGGACGACAGCGGTCTCGGCAGCGTGCTGCGCCAGGAGTGGCGAGCGCTCCTCCCCTTTCCCCTGATCTTCGACCTCGAGATGGTCCGGATCGCCGGTCCGCGCCTGCTGGAGGGTCGGGCCAGTGGCGACCTCGTTGGGACGTGCGCCTGGTCGCTCGACCAGCGCGGCGGCCGAAGCTCGATCCAGTTCAGCATCGACGTGCGACCGGGCCGCTGGTGGATGAACCTCCCGGTCCCGTTCGCCGGCTGGGTCTTCCGGCGGAACTTCGACGCGGTCATGCGTTGGGGCCGGCGTGGCCTGGCCCGGACCCTCGGGACGCCGGTCCGTGATCGGTCCGACCTCATTATGGCCGCCGCAACCTGAGCACCGCCTTGCTCCCGCCCCTCCGCCGGCGGGTGGATCGGCGCCGCCGCCTGTGCGAGGATGAGCCGATGCCGTGGAGTGCCCACCGACCGCAGCCGGGCCTCGACCCGTCGCAGCCAGAGCGGGATGCCAACCTCGAAGTGATCTCGCGGGTCCTCGACCCGGTGCTGGTCCCGCTCGGTTTCGCCGCCGCGCAGGTCGGCGCCATCGACGATCGCGGCCAGATCACGTTCTGTCGCGGCGACAGCGAGAGCCCGGACGGCGGCTGCATGGACCTGGTGATCGACGTGGAGGCATCGCCCGACTGGCGGATCAGCGACGTCCGCTACTGGGGATTCCCGAGCGACCGATGGCACCTGGAATTCGACCGGGAAGCCCCACTCGCCCGGCAGGTCGCCGGGCTCGCCAGCAGCCTCCCGCGGGAGCTGGCGTAGGCGCCGATCACGGTTGGAGGATGCGTCGCGTCAGCGTCGCGTCTTGGGTGGCTGCGCCGCGGCGAAGGCCGCCCCCTCCTCGACCCAGCGCGCCAGGTCCGCATCCGCGGCCACGCCGGCTGGGTCGATGGACACGAAGCCGCGCATCGGCCGGCCGGTGAAGTCCATCGGTCGCGCGTGCGGACGGGCCACGGCCGCCTCGTGCGCCTCTGCACCGACCCGGACCATGAGCTTGTCGCCGGTCACACCGACCGCCATCCGGCCGTTCACCATGAACGCGATGCCGCCGAACATCTTCTGTTCGGTGACGTTGTCACGGCCGGCGAGAGCGGCGCGGATCCGTTCGGCCAGGACCTGGTCATAGGCCATCGATCGATGCTCCCGAGCCGCTCATGTGCTCACGCACGCGTCCGGTCGCCCGAAACGGGCGCATTTCGATGGGATGGTTGGTGGCCTCGGCCACCTTTCGTGCCCAGGCGATCGCTTCGTCGTCACTCGCGGCGTCGATGATGTAGAAGCCCCCGACCTGCTCCTTGGACTCGACGAAGGGCCCGTCGGTCATGAGCACACCATCGCCGCTCGGGCGCGCCACGCGAGCCACATCAGGGCCATGGAGCGCCCCGCCGTAGACGAAGGTGCCGTGAGCATCCATGTCGGCCTCGAGGGCCATGACCCGCTCCATGAAGGCCTGCATCTCCTCGGGCGAGCGAGGCGCGCCCGGCACCTCGCCTTCCACCGCATACGTCGACAGCAGATACTGGCCCATGCACGCCTCCTGATCGCGAGCGGGCTCCTCCCGCGCTCACCTCAACGACGAACGATACTCGCCCGGATCGACACTGAAAGACTGCGTTCACCGCGGTCCTGGCCGCAGTCGCACCGCAGACCCGAGTGGCAAGAATCGAGCTGTGCACCGATGGATGAGCGCTCGCAGGTCCGCCTGGTTCGCCGCCCTGGCGACCATATTGATGGCTGGCTGCCTGGGAATCGGCCCCTGCAGCGAGACTGAAGCCTTCGCCTTCAACGCGATTCGTCACTACGGCGATGCAGAGCTGGTCCCGGAGCCTCATCCAAGTGGCGCGTGTGGCGCCGGCCTGGTGAGCGGAGACGATCCGGACGCAGTGATCGAGCACTACCGGTCCGAGCTCGAGCGCGTCGGGTTTGTCGTGACACCACCGGAGTCTGCGCCGATCGTGGACGGTGCCGGAGCGGTGGTCGGGAGGACGCTCACGCTTTGGGCGACCACCGAGACGGCGACCGCATCGGTCAACGCCGAGATCCTCGATGGACAAGGGGACACCACCTTCGTGATCCTGACGAACGAGACCGACTAGGGTGCTCAGCGGTCTACGAGCGGCGCGTGGTTTTCGGTCCCCCGTGGGCTCCCGAGCTTGCGTCACCGTGGCGCCAACGTCTCCGTCCTCGCCCTCGCGGCGGCGCCGTGCGAGCGACGGCCATCACCGGGGGTGCGCTCCCCCGGCGAGTCCCTCGCCTGCCGCGCCCCCTACGGAACTCGACCGGGTGGCGATTCGGCGTGGATCGCTGAGCCGGACATTCCGGAGCCTGACGACCAGCACGGCCGCGAGCAGCGCTGAGGGGATGCCGAGCAGGAACGCGGTGCCGGTTGCGTCCG
>DATAKU010000176.1:0-12431 GCA_036261425.1 Candidatus Limnocylindria bacterium
CGTCGATGGTCCAGACCGACTCGGCGATCCGTCGCGCGATGGGTTCCGTCTCGAGCTGGTCCGGAACCCCTCCGGGCCGTCGCGAGGCGCGCATGGCGGCGAGGACGCCGTCGCCATCCAGGGGTTGTCCGGGACCCGGAAGGACGGCGGCTGCGGTGCTCGAGGCGGACGGCCGCGTCGTCGGAGACATCGACGCCGGCCCCGGGCCTCCGCAGGCGACAAGGACGGTGGCGGCCAGCACGCTGGCGGCCGCCGCCCGCCCGCCCGTCACGGTCTGCCGAGCAACGATCGGATGCTGTTGGCGATCTCGTCGCCCACGACTCCCGGCCCGCCGATGAGGTACGTCCGCGGCGGCCACAGCCGGGTGAGCTCGTTGACCACCGGTGCCGGCAGCGAGGTGCGCGTCACCAGCAGCATCGGTGCGCCAGCGCGCCCGGCCCCGGGGACCGCGGCGAGCGCATCCGGGAAGTTCCCCCCGGTCGCGATGTACGCCGAGTTCGCCGACCCGAAGAACGCGCCGGAGACCGCTGCCGCGGTGGCGTACCGATCGGCGCCCCACAGGCGCGTCACCGGCTGTGAGGTGTAGGCCTGCAGCTGCGCCACGACGCCGTCGCTCACCACTCCTGGCCCGCCGACCACGAAGATCCGCTGGGGGCGGAGCCAGGCCAGCGCGTCGCGCGTCGCCTGCGGGACGGTGCCGGCATCGGTCAGGAGCACCGGGCCGCCGGCCACCGTCGCCGCCGGACCCGCCGACAAGGCGTCCGGGAAGAGCCGGCCGGTGGCGACGAAGGCCGCCGGTACGTCCTGCGGGAAGGCGCTCTGAGCCACCGCCGCCGCCGTGGCGAACCGGTCGGCGCCCGCCAACCGTTGCACGGGTTGCGACGTGTAGGCCTGCAGCGCGGCTGCCACGGAGTCACTGACGACGCCCGTGCCGCCGAGGATGACGATGCGTTGTGGTTGGAGCCGGGCCAGCTCGTCGCGGGTGACCTGCGGGAGCGAGGTCGCATTCGTCAGCAGGATCGGTCCTCCCTGGCGACCCGCGGCCGGTCCGCCCGACAGCGCATCGGGGAAGTTGCGTCCTGTGGCGACGTAGGCGACCGGCGCGCCCGGCCCGAAGTGCGCCCGGCTCACCGCCGCAGCCGTGCCGAACCGGTCGTCGCCGGCGATGCGGACCGGTTCTCCGACGTTCCAGCGCGCCCATGCCAGGCCGAAGCGCTCCGAGCTGTCCTGGAACCGCGACTGGCGGATCTCGATCCGGACCGTGCCGCTGCTCGGTGCCGCGAACTCGACCCACTCGTAGCTGTTGTCGTAGCTGTAGGAGCCGATGACCGATCCGTTCGGCAGCGTGATGCGCAGGTCGAGGTCAGCGAGCAGCTCGTCCGATCCGGCCCAGGCGCGGCTGTTCCAGGCCAGTGCGATCTTCATCCGCTGGCCCAGCACCACCGGCACTTCCTGCACCACCGTCTGGCCGGCGGTCATGCTGCCCTCGACATGGCCGCCCCAGGTCCCGTCACCATCGGTGAGCAGGCGGTTGGCCCACATCGCCGAGGCCGTGCCGGTCCCCTCGTGATCGGCGTTGATCGAGCCGTCCGGCATGGGAGAGTGGTTGATGGCCGAGGCCATGATGATCGCCCGGGTCGCCTCCGGACGGAGCGCGAGCGATGGGTGGTTGGCGATGATCTGGGCCGCGATCCCCGCGACGATCGGCGTCGCGACGCTGGTGCCGCTGGCGCCCAGGCCGTTGGCGGTGACGACCGACGCGGCGGGTGCGGACACGTTCGGCTTGTTGTAGTCGCCGTGGGTGTTCCACGCCGTCCCGGGGACGTCCCGGTAGTTGCTGCCGTTGGATCCGGGGTAGTACCAGACCCGGTCGTCGTTCCGGCCCGCGGTGTTGCGATCGTCGATGCCACCGACGGTCAGCACGTTGTACGCGGTTCCGGGCGAGAGGATGTCCCAGTGGCCGAAGGTCGTGAAGTTGCCGGCAGCCGCCACGGCAAGACGTCCGCCGCGGTCGACGAACGCGTCGAAGTACCGGCGCGCCTCCTCCGATCCGGTGGCAGTGTCCTGGCCGATGCTGGCGTTGATGACGTCGGCGTCGCCTCCACTGGGGTCCCCGGCCCAGTCGGCCGCCGCGATGATCTGGCGGTCACGGGTCACCGACGCGCCGCCGCCGCCGGTCGAGGCGCTGACGATGAGCGCGCCGGGCGCCACCCCCATGTAGCGGCCCCGCCCGGCGATGGCCCCGGCCACCCAGGTCGGGTGATCGAAGGTGCCGCTGCCGGTGTAGGCCAGGGATCCGCTGGTGCTGTACGACGAGACCACCCGTCCGGCGAGGTCGCCGCTGTTGCGCACGTTGTGGTACTCGACCACGGCCACCCGCACGCCGTTGCCGAAGTCCTCCTCGCCGGCCCAGTCGGCCTGAACGGCCGGGCCCGCGCTCGCCATGTTCGTCGACCAGGTTCGCTCCAGGCCGAGGGACGTGACGCTCGGCAGGGCGGCGAGCTCGGCGACGGCCTGCGCCGGCATGTCGACGTAGGCGAGGGGCGCGCGGCTCGAGGCGTAACCCACGGTGCCTCCGTGAGCCACGACCTCGGCCTCGAGCTGGGCCAGCGCCTTGGCCTGCGCCTCGGCGCGAGCCGCATCGAGTTCCGCGCGGATCCGACGCGCGGTATCGAGGTCGTCGACGATCGGTCGATCTCCCTCCCACACGAGCTCCGGGTGCGCCGCGATCACCGCGGCCTCGGCGGCGGACGTGTCCACGCCGAGCCAGACGCCGACCGGGATCATCATGGCGCCCGTCCGTTCTCCGGCCGTCCCAGGGGCGTTCGCCGGGTCCTCCAGCGCGCTGGCGACGGCCTCAAGGAGCTCGGCGTCTCCCTTCGCGGCCAACGCGTCGTGGGCGGCGGCTCCCATGGCGGCGCCCCTGAGCTCGGGTCCCCCGGCGACCCCGCGAGCCGGGTCCACGTAGGCGGGATGCACCTCCCCGGTGCGCCGATGGACGAACTTGCCGGCCCACAGGGTCGTGCCGTTCGGCACCGCGGCCGTGGTCTCGTGGACCAGCTCGTAGTCGGCCGGGCTGCCGCCATGGGCCCGTGCCAGGTGCTCCGCGGCTCGTGCCGCATGACCGTCGGCCGCCCGCGCCACGCGGGCCGGCATGGCGGTCGTCGTGAGCAGGAGCCCAGCCAGGAGCGCGACCAGGATTCGGTCGAGTCGTTGCGGCGATGTGCGGACGGCGGCCATTGGTTCTCCCCGAACTACCTTGCTCAGCCTCGTCGCCGCCGACCGAAAGTGCAATGGCCGGATCGGTGTAGGCTTCCATCATGACCACCGCCGCAACCGGTGCGTTGCGTTTTTCCCGTGCAGTCCACCGCGACCGCCTGCGTCGCGCCGCCTCGGCAGCGGCGGAGCGGGACATCGACGTGCTGCTCATCACGCCGTCGCCCGACTATGCGTACCTGCTCGGGTACCGCGCGCCGGCCATGGAGCGGCTCACCTGCCTGGTCGTGCCGGTCGACGGAGACCCGGCCCTCGTCCTTCCGCGGCTCGAAGAGCCGCTGGCGCTCCACGAGCTGGACGACCTGGCCGACGACGTCGAGATCGTGGCATGGGACGAGACCGACGATCCGATCCGCCTGGTGCAGTCGCTCGTCGGCGGGGCGCTGCGCGTCGCGGTCCAGGACCAGATGTGGGCGCGGTTCGCCCTCCGCCTGGCGGCGGCGCTGGACCCGGCTCAGCTGGTCGAGGCCGGTCCCACGATGAGCTCATTGCGCCGGGTGAAGTCGCCCGAGGAGATCGACCGGTTGCGGGCGGCCGCCACGGCGGCCGATCGAGCGATGCTGGCCATCACCACCGAGCGGCTCTCGGGTCGCAGCGAGGCCCAGGTCAGCCGTCGGATCCGCGAGCTCCTGCTGCAGGCAGGGCACGAGAGCGCCGACTTCGCCATCGTCGCCTCGGGGCCGAACAGCGCCAGCCCGCACCACACCCCCGGGGAGCGGCTCATCCGACCGGGCGACGCGATCGTCCTCGACATCGGCGGCATCCGCGCCGGCTACGCGTCCGACACCAGCCGGACCGCGTTCGTGGGCGACCCGCCGGCCGAGTTCGTCGCCCTCTTCGAGGTGCTGCGCACCGCACAGCGCGCCGCCTGCGACGCGGTTCGTCCGGGGATCAGCGCGGCCGCCGTGGACGCGATCGCTCGTGACCTCATCGCCGATGCCGGCTACGGTGACGCGTTCATCCATCGCACCGGGCACGGCATCGGCATGGAGACCCACGAGGAGCCGTACATCGTGGCGTCGAACGCCGAACCGCTGGTCGAGGGCAACGCATTCAGCGTCGAGCCGGGCATCTACGTCGAGGACACCTGGGGCGCGCGCATCGAGGACATCGTCGTCTGCACGGCCGATGGCGGCGAGCGCCTGAACACGACCAGCACCGAGCTGTCCGTCGTCGTCTAGCGCCACGGGCGACGACGGACGCTGCGGGGGGACCCGGTCAGCGAATCTCGCGGTGCGAGGTCACGACCGCCAGCAGGACCTGGTCGATGGCAGCGTTCGCCTCGTGGAAGGCCCCGGTCACGTCCGATACGTCCGCCGACCGTCGCCGCAGGTGCCCGGTGATGGCGTCGAGGACCGGAGAGCGGAAGAAGAGGAATGCCTCCACCGTCTCGGCGAGGGAGAGCCCGGCCGCCGAGGCCTCCGAGCCGTACAGCGCGCCCATCTTCTCAGCCTCCTCGAGCAGCAGCTGGCGTTCCGCGCGCTTCGAGGCGGCCACGTACTCGATCACGAGCTGGAAGGTGCGCTGGCCCCAGCGACGGAACTCGTCGCGCTGCTCCGCGGAGAGGCGTGACTGCCACGGCTGCCCGGAGTAGCCGGTGCGCTGCATGCGCCGATGGAGCTCCCCGGCCATGGTCTGGGTGGAATCCGGGAGTCGCTCGACCCCGTAGCGATGGCGCCGCGGGGCGTTGATCATTTCCTCCAGGCTGGATCTGAGGAAGCGACGATGACCGCCCGGCGTCTGGTAGCTCTGCACCTTCCCGGTGTCCGCCCACCTCCGCAGGGTGTCCGGACCGACCCCGACCAGCCGCGAGGCGGCGCCCAGGGGGAGCCAGGGATCGTCCGGATCGGTGCCGGGCGGGCTGGACAGACGGATGAGCACGAACCTCCGAAATCTCTGCGGCGCAGGTTACGCTAGACGCGCCGTACGGGCGGGTCAAACGCCGGCCGAGGGCCCCGGAGCTAGGTCCGGAGGTCCTCGGCTCGCATGCTGCCCAGCTCGCCCCACAGGTGGACCAGGGCCACCAGCCCGGAGCGGATGTTCCCGAGGCTGATCCACTCGTTCGGCGCGTGGAAGTTGCCCGTCGGGTTCGCGAAGCCGACCATGAGCGTCTTCAGCCCGAGCTGCGCGTCGAGTGCCGCGACCACGGGTACCGAGCCACCGGAACGCTGGAAGAGCGGCTCCCTGCCGAAGCCGGCGGCGAGCGCACGCTTCGCCGGCTCGATGCCGGGATGGTCCAGCGGCGTGACGGCCGGCGCGCCGCCGTGGATGATCCGCACGTCCACCCGCACGGTCGGTGGCGCGATGCGCTCGAGGTGCGCCTTCATGCCAGCCTCGACCTCGCGGTAGTCCTGGTCTGGGACGAGCCGGGTCGAGATCTTCGCGGCGGCCCAGGCCGGGATGATCGTCTTGGCGCCCTCGCCGGTGTAGCCGCTCCAGATGCCGTTGATGTCGAAGGTCGGCCGCGCGCTCAGCCGCTCCTTCAGGGTGTAGCCGCGCTCGCCGGCCATCGGTGCCGGCACGCCGATCTCGTCGGCCCACTCGCGCTCGTCGAAGGGCAGGGCAGCGTAGGCCGCCCGCTCCTCGTCGCTCAGGTCCCGGACCCGATCGTAGAAGCCCGGGAGCGTCACGCGGCCATCCTGGTCGACCATGGTCGCGAGCATCCGCACCAGCACGTTGGCCGGGTTGTCGACGCCGCCGCCGTACTGGCCGGAATGGACGTCCTGGCGCGGGCCCTGAACGCGCACCTCCCAGTACGCGATGCCGCGCAGGCCGTATCCGATCGCCGGAGTCCCGTCGTCGTCGAACGTGTCCCCGTCGCTGACCACGCACACGTCGGCCCGCAGCAGATCTGGGTGCTCGGCGATGAACTGCTCGATCGGCTCGGAGCCGACCTCCTCGTCGCCCTCGAAGAAGAAGCGCAGGTTCACCGGCAGCCGGTCCGCGGTGCGCATCCAGGCCTCCACGGCCTTGAGATGCATGAACAGCTGCCCCTTGTCGTCGCCGGTGCCTCGCGCGTAGATGCGCTCGTCCTCGTGGCGGGGCTCGAACGGCGGACGGATCCACTCGTCGAGCGGGTCGGCCGGCTGCACGTCGTAGTGGCAGTAGACGAGCACGGTCGGGGCGTCCGGCCCGGCGTGCATCCACTCGGCGGTGATGATCGGGTGCTGGCTCGTCTCGTGGATGGTGGCGCGCTCGATGCCCAGCCGCTCGAGCTGCCCGACGATCCAGTCCGCGGCGCGACGCACGTCGTCGCTGCGCTCCGGGTCGGCCGAGATGCTCTGGATGCGGAGGAAGTCGTCCAGCTCGGCGAGGTGGTCATGCTCGTGCTCGCGCAGGTAGGCGACCGCCGCCTCGACGGCGGCGGGGGTATCGGTCTGGCTCGTCATGGACCGATGATAGGCCGATGCGAACCGTGGAATCGGAGGCGGCGGCTCGGCGGGATCGATCCGCGGCCCGCCTTCTCACCGCCGTCGTGCTCGCCCTCGGCCTGTGGGCGATGCCCGCCGCATCGGTCCGCGCGTGCTCATGCGCGTCGCTCGGCGGAACGGTCGAGGCAGTGCAGCACGCAGAGCTCGCCCTGATCGGGACGGTCGTGGACATCGGTCGGGCGCGGGCAGATGCCTGGGGACCCGTGGTGCCCTACGCCTTCGAGGTCGAGCGCGCGTCGGCGCAGACTCCGGCGGTCGTTGTGGTCCATGCGCTGGACGATGGCGGAGGGGCTTCGTGCGGCTTCGTGTTCGGGGCGGGGGAGCGCTGGCTTGTCGGAGCGCACCGCGACGGATCCGAGCTCACGACCGGACTGTGCAGCGGGAATGCCCGGATGGACGCGTTCTCCGCCGAGGACGTTGATCGGCTGGTGGCGATCCTGCCGTTCACCCCAGCTGCGGAGGGCAGCAGAGGAGCGGGCACGGTGGTCGATGACGGCGTCGCGTGGCTTCTCCCGGTCGCGCTCGGCGTGCTCGTGGTCGCCGTCGTGGGGATCCTGGTGGCGCTGGCGTTCCGAGATCCACGGCCGGCCCGCTGACCTCCGCGCCCGGCGGCTAGCCGAAGACGCCGAAGACGAAGCCGAGGAAGAGGACCACCGCGATGGCGGGCACGAAGCTGGCAACGCGGAGGAAGGCGGGCCAGCCGGGGTCGCCGGCGAAGGCGTAGGCGGGGATCGAGACCGGGAAGACCAGGACGGCGGCCGACCAGCCGATCCGGGCCCGGACGGACAGGTCCGGCCGATCCTGCACGTCGAGCCAGTACGCGGCGATCATCAGGAATCCGCCCACGGCCAGCACCGCGAAGAGCGCCCAGATGACGGGGAGCATGTCGGACCGATGCTAGCGCCTTCCGCCCTCCGCGCCTTCCCGCTGCTTGCCTTCCCGCCGCCGCGCGATGTCGTCGGCGCCGTTGAGCAGGTCCGTCAGGAAGGGCAGCGCCCGCCGTCGCGGGAGGCGCGGCTCGGTGCGCGGCAGGAGCTCGGTGATGGCCGCCCGGACCCGCTCCTCAACCGCCTCACGCGCCGCGTGGCCGCGGACGCGCTCGGTGGGGATGGGAGCCCCGAAGCGGACCTCCACCCGCTTGCGGAACCACAGGTCGGTCGACCCCACGATGGCGCACGGGACGATGGGGACGCCCGACGCGATGGCGAAGGCAGCAGCCCCCTCCTCGAAGTCCAGCAGCCCCGTCTCTCGGAAGCCGATGCGTCCCTCGGCGAAGATCCCCAATACGCCCCCGGCCGCGAAGACGCGCCGGACGGCCCTGACCGCGCTGGTCAGCGTCGTCTTCTCCGGGTTGTACGGGATCATCCCGCCGAAGAAGCCCATCACCCGGTTCTTGAAGCCGCGGCTGAAGTCCGCCTCCTTCGGCCCGAACCAGGTGATCCGCGGCTCGAGCGGCACCACCGACAGCACGATCATCGGGTCGAAGCCGTTGTGGTGGTTGGCGACGACCTGGAACGGCGGATCGGGCCACCGCTCCAGCCCGCTGACGCGCACGTCGAACAGCGCGCGCACCACGAGTCGGTTGAGGATCCACTCCAGCCGGTAGCGCGGCGTGACGTCGACGCTCAGCTCGCGCGGGCCGGTGCGGCGCGCGCGGTCGGTGGTCGCGCTCATCGGGCTTCCATGGCGGTCACCGGGCGGTCCTCAACCCAATCTACGCTACGCTCCGGTCCCCATGTCGACCGATCCGGCGCCGAGCCGGCTCCTCGTCCTGCGCCACCCCGACCTGCGTCGCTACATGTCGGCGCGATTCATCGTGTCGGTGGCCACCCAGGTGCAGACCGTGGCGGTCGGATGGCAGATCTTCACCGTCACCGCCGACCCGCTGGACCTCGGGCTGGTCGGCCTGTCGCAGTTCCTGCCGTTCATCGTCCTCATCCTGCCTGCCGGCCACGTGGCGGACCGATACGACCGTCGACGCGTCCAGCTGCTCACGTACCTGCTGCTGGCCGTCTGCGCGGGCGCGCTGCTGGGCCTCTCCATCGCTGGCGTGAGCGACCCGCTGCCGGTCTTCGGCGTCATGGTGCTGTTCGGCGTGGCCCGCGCCTTCAACCAGCCCACCGGCCAAGCGCTCCTGCCGAACATCGCGCCGCCGGGCACCTTCCCGCAGGCCGTGGCCGTCCACTCGTCGCTCGGCCAGATCTCGACCATCGCCGGCCCGGCCATCGGCGGCGGCCTCGTCCTGTTCGGGGTCGAGGTGGCCTACGCAACCGCGGTGGTGCTGATCCTGGTCGGCTCGGTGCTGGTGGCCGGCCTTCGCGGCGGGGGCCGCGTGGAGCCGTCCCGGGAGCCCGTGTCGTGGGCAACGCTGCTGTCCGGCGTTGCGTTCGTCCGGTCGCGGCCGGTCGTGCTCGGCTCCATCTCGCTCGACCTGTTCGCGGTCCTGTTCGGCGGCGCGACCGCGCTCCTGCCGATCTACGCGGGCGGGATCCTGGATGTCGGGCCGGTGGGACTGGGCGTCATGCGGGCCGCTCCGGCGGTCGGCGCGGCGGCGCTGGCGGCCTTCGTGGCGGTGCGGCCGCTCCAGCGCAACGTCGGCCGCTGGATGTTCGGCGGGGTGGCGGCCTATGGCGTGGCCACGATCGTCTTCGGCGTCTCGACCAGCCTGCTGCTGTCGGTGGCGGCGCTGGTGGTCATGGGCGCGGGCGACATGATCAGCGTGTACATCCGTCATCTCCTCGTCCAGCTCGAGACTCCCGACGAGATCCGAGGTCGGGTGAGCGCGGTGAACAGCGTCTTCATCGGCGCGTCGAACGAGCTCGGCGACTTCGAGTCCGGCGTGACCGCGGCCTGGTGGGGCGTGGTGCCATCGGTCGTCATCGGCGGCATCGCGACGCTGGGCGTCACGGTGGCATGGGCGCGTCTCTTCGGGGTCCTGTGGCGCCTGGATCGGTTCCCTCACGCCGACCCCGACGCGCCCGACGGGACCCGGCGCTAGAATCGGCCGGTGATCGACCCCGTCGCCATCGAGATCGGTCCCCTCCAGCTCCACTGGTACGGGATCATCATCGCCAGCGCCGTCCTCATCGCCGGGCTGCTGGGCAGCCGCGTGGCGGTGTGGCTCAACGAGGACCCCGAGGACGGCTGGTCGATGCTCCTGCTCGTCATGGTGCTGGCCATCATCGGCGCGCGGCTCTACCACGTCGTCCACCTGTGGGACTACTACTCCGCCAACCCCATCGAGATCCCGATGATCTGGAACGGCGGCGTCGGCATCCCCGGTGGCGTGGTGGGGGGCGCGCTGGGGATCTGGCTCTACACCCGCGCGAAGGGCCTGAACGCCTGGCGCTGGATGGACGTCTATGCGCCGGCGCTGCTGCTCGGCCAGGTCATCGGTCGCCTGGGCAACTACGTCAACCAGGAGCTCTACGGCCCGCCGGTCCAGCTGTGCGGCACGGAGTTCCCGCCATGCCTCCCGTGGGGCATCCAGATCGACGCGGCGCACCGCGCCGGCACGACCTGGGACCCGGTGACCTTCCCACCGGAGACGACGACCTTCATGCCGCTGTTCGCCTACGAGATGGTCCTCAACTTCATCGGCATGCTGCTCATCCTCTTCGTGATCCGCCGCTTCGGGCCGCGCCTGCTGGCCGGGGATGCCGCGCTCATGTACTTCATGTGGTACGGATCGGTGCGCAGCGTGCTGGAGACCTACCGCGTCAACAACTGGACCCTCGCGGGAGTGCCGACCGCCATCTGGATCGGCATGGCGGCGGTGATCCTGTCCGCCGCGTTCCTGTGGTATCGGCACCGTCGCGGATGGGGAGCGCCGATGATCCGGCCGCCGGCCGAGGAGGCCGCCGCGGACGGCGCGGCGTCCATCGAGCCACGCACGGAGGCAACCGCTGGCTGAGCCGGGCGGCCGCATCCTGCCCGATGTGACCGCCGTCATCGGCGACACGCCGCTCGTTGCCCTCGACCGCTTGGCGGCCGGGGTCCGGCCGCGGATCGTCGGCAAGCTCGAGCACCTGAACCCGGGCGGATCGGTCAAGGATCGGATCGCCATCCCGATGATCGAGGCGGCGGAGCGGGCCGGCCTGCTGAAGCCGGGCGGGGTGATCGTGGAGCCGACCAGTGGCAACACCGGCGTGGGGCTGGCCCAGGCGGCGGCCGTGAAGGGCTATCGGTGCATCTTCGTGATGGCCGACAAGCAGTCGGAGGAAAAGCGCGCGCTGCTGCGCGCCTACGGAGCGGAGATCGTCGTCTGCCCGACCGACGTCGACCCCGAGGACGAGCGCTCCTACTACCGGGTCTCCGACCGCCTGGCGCGCGAGACGCCGGGAGCCTGGAAGCCGGATCAGTATCACAACGACGCGAACCCGCAGGCCCACTACGAGACCACCGGACCGGAGATCTGGGACCAGACCGAGGGGCGAATCACGCACCTCGTCATCGCGTTGGGGACCGGCGGCACGGTCACCGGGACGGGGCGCTACCTCAAGGAACGCAACCCCGACGTCCAGGTCGTGGGCGCCGATCCGGCCGGATCGGTGTACTCGGGTGCCACGCCGGAGCCCTACCTGACCGAGGGGATCGGCGAGGACTTCTGGCCCTCGACCTACGATGCGGAGATCTGTGACGTGGTGGTGCGGGTGAGCGATCGCGACTCGATGCTCACGGCGCGGCTCGGCACCCGGCGCGAAGGGATCCTGATGGGCGAGTCGAGCGGGACGGCGCTGTGGGCGGCGCTCCAGCTCGCGCGCGAGCTCGACGATCCGGAGGCGCTGATGGTCGTGCTTCTGCCCGACTCAGGGCGCAACTACCTCGGCAAGCTCTACAACGACACCTGGCTGCGGGAGAAGGGGCTGCTGGCTGCCGACGAGGATCCCGCCGGGTACGACTGGCGCGCCACGCGCGCGGAGGTCATCCTGCGCGGCGCAGACATCCCCCGCGGCCCCTAGAACCCCGGCCGCGCTCGCTGCGCCACGAGCGGTTCACTCCTCGGCGCGGAGCTCTCCGGAGATCCACCAGCCTCGCTCCTCCGGATCCATCGGCTCGCCGTAGACGCAGCCGGCGTGGGCGACTCCCTCCGCGCCCTCCTTCGCCGATTCCATCCAGGCCTCCCCGATCGCGATCGGCTTGCCGCAGAAGGCGCATACCCCTTCGCTCATCTCCATGCGGCCACGATACTCTCCGGCGGCCGCGATGATCAGGTCGAGGGCGCCTCGGGAGGACGCTGGTCGCGCTCCTCCTCCTCGGACATCGTGTCGCCCTGGGGGTTGCCGGTGGTCGGCCCGGCCTCGTCGTACAGGCCGCCGGTCTCCGCGGCGCTGCCGCCGTAGGTCGATTCGTCGATGGGCGGGTTCTGGTCGGGGGTCGACTCGCGTTCGCTCATGCGGCCCCGCAGCGCACGGGCCGTGCCAGCCGCGTCAGCCGGGCACCGACGCCTCGAGGTCCTTCCAGTAGCCGACGAAGCCGTCACGCAGCTGGTGTCGATTGGCCGGCTCGATGCCGCGCAGGATGCCGGCGTAGCTGACCACCTGATAGGCGCACGCCACCGCGTATGCGTCGCGCTCGCGCATCCGGAGCTCCTCCACCGGGCCGAAGCGGGCCAGGGCCTCGAGCCAGGCCAGCCAGCCGGCGGGGCGCAGCTCGGGACGGACCTCGCCGAACCACGGCCCGATCTCGACCACCGGGTGCGAAATGGCCGCGTCTGACCAGTCG
>DATAKU010000153.1:0-7269 GCA_036261425.1 Candidatus Limnocylindria bacterium
CAAGTGGCGCGACGTCGACGCCTGCCCGTGAGACCGCCGCCCGGTGACCATCGGCTCGTGACAGTCGCGACCGCCCGGAGTAGCGTGGGGCGATGCGCTGGCCGTGGCGCCATCGGCGCGGATCCCTCCCGCTCACCACGCCGATCGAGCGGGTCGACCCGGCGACGCTCGAGGTCCTCGAGCTCGACGCCGCCGGGCATCGGCTGGGCACCCCGCCGACGCAGCCCCGCGAGATCCCGGAGATCTCCTACGGGCGCGCCGCGCGAGACCCGACCGGGCTGGCCGGGATCTGGGAGGCGCTCGAGCGCGACGTCGCCTGAGGCGGTCGGGTGAGCGGGCCACTGCGCTGGGCCGTCGTGGCGGCCACCCTGATCCTGGCGGTGCTCATCGTCGTCGCGGCAGTGACGGCGGTGCGGCCGCAATCGTCCGTCGCGCTGGCCCCGTGGGAGGAACTCGACACCCGCTGGGGGACGTACCTGTCCGAGCGCGAGTGGGGCACGCCCCGCGAGGCGATCGGCGGCGATCCGTGGGGCATGGACTACCTGGAGGCGGTGCGGATCCCGTACTCCCACGGCGAGGACGGCATCGCCGGGTTGGTCGACCGGCACGGCATCTTCCACCTCGGCTGGGCGGTCTGGGACACCGAGCAGGTCCGGGTCGCGGAGCGGCTCTTCGGATGGGGCAACCACAGCGGCTCGAACGGGGAGGAGATCGTCGACCGCCGTACCTTCGGACCGAACACGCCGACGAGCTCCTACGCGGAGACGACGCTCCTGTACCCGAACACCGACGCGCGGTTCCGGATCGTCTTCACCACCGCGCGTGCTGACAGCGTCAGCGGCGTCATGACCGCCACCGTCGACCGCACCGTCGAGTCGGATGGCGACGAGCCGTCGACCCTCAGCGAGGCGCCCCTGCACGTGATCCTGAAGGGCTGGTTCGCCGACCCGGGGCTGCGCGTGGAACCGATCCCGGACGGCCTCCTCCTCCGCGGGCGTCAGACGACGGTGGCGGTCGTCGGCGACGGCGTGGACGGGCAGCAGGTGAGCGGCGAGAAGCGCGCCATCGACGAGCGGCTGCGCGAGGACGGAGTCCTGGCGGGAACCGATCCAGGGCACATCGGCGCCCTCGGGCATCGGCTCAGCCTGGGCGTCAGCGAGGCCGGCAGCGTGACCTTCGGGTGGGCGGAGGACGCCGATCCCGCGGCCGCCGAGGAGCGGGCACGCGCGACCCTCCGGGACGCCGAAGCCGTCGTCCAGGCGCGCCGCGACGAGGCCGAGGACCTGTTCAGCGGCCAGGTCACCGACCACGAGGCCGTCTATCGCCAGGCGCTCATGGGCGTCCTCTGGAACCAGCGTCTCTACCGCTGGGACGGCGGCTCGAGCTGGATCCCCGAGTGGGAGGGCCGCGTCGACGCCGACGATGTCCTGATCCTGCCCGACCCCTGGGAGTTCCCGTGGCTGGCGACCTGGGACTCGGCCTTCCACGCCGTGACGGCCGGGCTGATCGACCCGCAGCTCGGCGCCGACCAGCTGCGCTTCATCCTGTCGCCGGACTGGCAGCAGCCCGACGGCCATATCCCGTGCGCCGAGTTCGTGATGGACGACGAGTGCCCGCCGGTCTTCAGCTGGGCCGCCTGGCGGCTGCACGAGGCCGGGGCGGGCACCGACTTCCTCGCGGAGGTCTTCCCCGGCCTCGCCGCCAACCACGCCTACTGGCAAGAGACGCTCCAGGTCAGCCCGGGCCTCTACACCGGCGGCTTCCTGGGCATGGACAACCTGCCGCGGGCGCCGGGCCAGCCTCAGGCCGATGCGAGCGCCTGGATGGCGTTCAGCGCGCGCCACCTGGCGGACATCGCCGACGCCATCGGCGAGACCGAGGCGGCCGCACGCTACCGCGCCGAGGTCGACCAGATCGCCGCCGCGGTCAACGCGACGCTGTGGGACGCCGAGCGCGGCTTCTACTTCGACCGCGACACCGACGGCGTGAAGCCGATCCTGACGAAGTCGTACTCGGGCCTCATCCCGCTCGTCGCCGGCATCGTGCCCGACGATCGGGTGCCGGCCGTGCTGGACGCCCTGCGCGACGAGCGACAGTTCCTCACCCCGTACGGGATCCGCAGCACCACGCGCGACAGCGTCCTGTATCGGTCCGGCTACACCGGCAAGCGCGGCGTGAACTCGTCGTGGCTCGGACCGGTCTGGATGCCGATCAACTACCTGCTCGTCGGGGCGCTCGAGGAGCACGACCCGGACTTCGCCGCCGACCTGCGCGAGCGCCTGGTCGAGCTGGTGGAGCGCGACTGGGAGCGGACCGGGCGCTTCCACGAGTACTTCGACGCGGACGACGGCACCGGCCTCGGCGCCGACCACCAGGCCGGCTGGACGGCGCTGGTCGCCAACCTCGTCGCCGAGGGCTGGCCCGCCGACTGACGCCGCTGCGCCTACCATGCGAGCCGCATGGGCTGGTTGGCGGAGCTGTTCGAGACGAACCGCATCATCGTTCTGTCCGTCTACGGACAGGTCTTCTTCGTCATGGGCCTGGCCGTCGCGCTCCAGCAGCGGGGACGCTCGCAGCTGTCGCTGGCGCGTTCACTGGGATGGCTGGCCGGCTTCGGGATCGTCCACGGCCTGATGGAGTGGGGCTACCTGTTCGTCCCCATCCAGGCCGGCTTCCTTCCCCAGCCGATCATCGAGGGCCTGCTTCTCCTGCAACTGGCCATGAAGCCGGTCAGCTTTGCGCTGCTCTTCCAGTTCGGCGTGGAGCTGGTCCTGGCCACCCGCGAGGCGAACGAGTGGCCGCGGCTCTTCGGGCAGCCCTGGCTGCGCATCGTGCCGTCCGGGGCAGTGGTGCTATGGGTCGTCAGCACGCTGGCGATCTCCGGCGCCGCGGCCGCCGGGTTCGTGCCGGAGCCGCGCCCATGGCTGCGTTCCGAGGAGTTCCTGCCCGCCCTCGCCGACGTCGGGGCGCCGCTGGCCGTGGGCGACGTGGCCGCGCGCTGGCTCATCGCCCTGCCGGGGTCGCTCGTGGTCGCCTACGGCCTGTACCGAACCTCGCACCTGCTCGCCCCGGTGGGAGGCGCACGCGTCGCCGGCGCGCTGCGGGCCGCCACGGTCGCCTTCGCGGCCTACGCCCTGCTGGCCGGAGTGGTCACCCTCCCGGCCCCGTTCCCACCGGCATCGGCCATCAACGACAGCGTCGTCCTCGCCACGCTCGGGGTGCCGATCGAGGTCTTCCGATCCCTGGCCGGGCTGGCCATCGCCATCGCCGTGGTGCGCAGCCTGGAGCTGTTCGAGATCGAGACCGACCGCATCCTGGCCGAGGCTCGCCGCCGCGACCTTCTGTTGCGTGAGCGCGAGCGCATCGGTCGCGACCTCCACGACGGGGTCATCCAGTCGATCTACGCCGCCGGGCTTCACCTGGAGCAGGCCACCACCGACCTCGGCCCCGAGGCGCGCGACCGCGTTCGCACGGTCATGGAGGAGCTCAACCGGATCACCGGTGACATCCGCAGCACGATCTTCGACCTGCGCTCCGGCGAGCTCGAGGCGCGCGACGCGGAGGCGATCGTCCTGGCCGTTGCGGACGAGCTGCAGGCCCACACCCTGGTGGAGCTGGAGATCGGCAGTGAGGGACTCTTCCGCCCGCGCCTGCGCCCCGAGCAGGCGGACGAGCTGCGCCACCTGGTGACCGAGACGTTCAGCAACATCCTGCGCCACGCGCGGGCCAGCCGGGTCTCGGTCCGGATGATCTGCACGCGCCGCCGGTTCCGGCTCGAGATCAGCGACGACGGCGTGGGCTTCGATCCCTCCGTTCCGCCGGCACCGAGCCGCGGCCGTCGCGGCACGGCCCAGGGGCTCGCCAACATCCGGCGCCGCGCGGAGCTGTTGAGCGCGGACCTCGACATCGAGAGCGAGCCCGGACAGGGAACGCGCCTCTCGCTTACGATGCCCGTGGCGACCGTTCGCCGACCCTCATGACCAACCAGACGACCTCGACAGCTGCACCGATCCGGATCCTCATCGCCGACGACCACGAGGTCGTGCGCATCGGCCTGGCCTCGATGCTCGAGCAGCAGGAGGGCCTCACCGTCGTGGCACAGGCGTCGTCAGGCGAGGAGGCGGTCCGCCTCGCCCGGCGCCACCGTCCCGACGTGGTGGTCATGGACATCCGCATGCCCGGCGGCTCGGGGATCGAAGCGTGCCGCACGATCACCAGCGAGCTCGAGAACACGCCGGTGGTGATGCTCACCAGCCACGCCGACTCGGACGCGCTCTTCGACGCCATCGACGCGGGGGCCTCCGGCTACGTCCTGAAGCGCATCGGCACCGGCGAGCTCATCGATGCGGTCCGCACCGTTGCGCGTGGGGGCTCGCTGCTGGACCCGGCGGTGACGCGCCCCGTGCTCGACAGGCTGCGCAACGCCAGCCGCCTGGAGGAGGCGGGCGCCTTCGCCGATCTCACCGAGCAGGAGCGCCGCGTGCTGGCCAACGTCGCCGACGGCGCCTCGAACCGCGAGATCGCGGAGCGCATGGGCCTGGCGGAGAAGACGGTGCGCAACTACGTGTCGAGCATCCTGGCCAAGCTCGGCCTCGACAGCCGGGCACAGGCCGCCGGCTACGCGATCCGCAACCGCCTGCCCGAGCTGGACGAGGACCGCGCGTGACCCACCCCCTGGCCCGGGGTGGCGCCGGGTTGACGCTGGTGCTCGTCGTGGCGGGCTGCACCTTCGGGCCGTCCCCCAGCCCGGACCCCATTCCGAGCGAGCCGACCGGAACGGGCGCGGCCGTCACCGCCCCGGCCTCGCCATCCATCACCGCCGTCGCCACGCCCTCAACCGAGGCGACGATCGCCCCGTCGCCGAGCGCGGAACCGCCGCTCAGCCTGGAGCCGCCCTCGGAGTCGGACTCCCGGGTGGTCAGCGTGACGGTGAGCCCGGAGCTCCCTGCCGACGGCGACGGCCGCATCCTCGTCTCGGTCACCAGCCAGGCCGAGACGCGCATCGACGAGCTCGTGCTGCGCTGGCCGGAGGGCCTGGGCGAAACGCTGTTCCTGGCTCCGTTCGCACCCTCGGAGGAGCGCATCGCCGACGGCGGGCCTCCTCTGATCCAGGATTGGACGAAGTGGGTGCTCGGCCCCGGCGAGCAGGGCGAGCCGGCCGGCACCGTGTCCCTGGGCTGGGGCCCGCTGTTCCCGGGCGCCACGCTGGACATTCCGATCCTGGCGGAGCGCCGCGGCCCCGGGCCGATCGGGTTCGACCTGCAGGTGCTGGCCGGCAACGCGCTGCTCACCGGGCCCGACGGCGGTGGCCTCGAGATCCGCGTGGAGATCGAGTGATGCAGCCCATCCTGCCGGCCTGGACCGACCTCGACGCCGGGCTTCAGGAGCGCCTGGCCGACTGCATCGACCCGGAGCGCAAGGTGCTCGAGGCGCTGGAGCGCATCACGCCCATCGGCGGCAAGCGCATCGCCGACGTCGGCACCGGCATCGGTCATTACCCGATGCTGCTGGCGCGGCGCACCGGGCGCACGTACGGCGTGGAGTCGGACCCGCAGCTGCTCGAGGCCGCCCGTCGCCGCAGCGCGGACGCCCACCAGCCGAACATTCGCATCGTCGAGGGGGACCCGACCCACCTGCCGCTGCGGGACGGCGCGGTGGACATCGTCCTCACCAGCCGGGTCGAGCCTGAGGACGCGTCGCTCCCCGCCGTCCGGGAATGTCTCCGCGTGCTGCGTCCCGGCGGTCGCCTGGTGGTCATCGGCTACTACGGACGAGACGACGTCGCCTCGCTGCTGGAGCCCGAGGTGGTCGAGCATGCGCGCACGGCCACGCAGCGACGCACCGGGTGGTGGCAGCGCCACGGGTTCAAGATCAAGGTGGTCCACGCACGCCTGAACCTGGGCGACCCGGAAGTGGCCCACGAGCTGCTGCCGCGCCTGTACGGCGATCGCGGCCGCGCCTTCCTGATGGGGGCGCACCGCCCGGTGCTGCGGCTCAACCTCGGCCTCTTCCACCGGGGCATCGATCCGGACTGAGGGCCGGTAGGGACTCGCGCCGGGCCGTCGATCGGTGAGATTCTCGTGGATCCGCTGCGAATTCCGTCGGATTTCCCCAGTTGCGCGCACGGATCGCAGCAATTATGATGGCATGGCCGAAGGTCAGGCTCTTCTCCCCCCGGAGCCTGGCCTTCGGCATGTCCGTCTCTGGGCCCGACCGAGTCCGGGCCGGGTCCGGGCCGGGTCCGGGCCAGCGGCCGGTGCGATAATGGCCTCCACACGCGTCCACCCCGGCCCGGGCTCATCCCGTGGGCACGAGAGCAGGAGACAGCACCGATGGCGACCACGCCACGCATGAAGATCACCTACGCCACCCTCTCCGCCGACAACGAGGAGCTCCAGTCCGCCTTCGATGCGGCGCTGGAGCGGGCACGCGCCGAGCTCGGCCGGACGTATCCGATGCTCATCGGTGACGAGGAGCGGGTCGCCGACGAGACGTTCGAGGACCGCTCCCCGATCGACCGCGAGATCGTGGTGGCTCGCTTCCCGAAGGGCACCCGGCAGGACGCCCGCGACGCGATCGACGCCGCGCGCGCCGCCTGGCCGGCGTGGCGCGACACGCCCTGGCGCGACCGCCTCGCCATCCTCCGCCGCGCGGCCGACATCATCAGCGAACGCCAGTTCGACCTGGCGGCGCTCATGGCGCTCGAGGTCGGCAAGAACCGGCTCGAGGCGCTGGGCGACGTCGAGGAGACCGCCGACCTGCTGCGCTACTACAGCGACGAGTTCGAGAAGGCCGATGGCTTCGTGAAGCCGATGGGCTCGCTCTCGGAGACCGAGCACACTCGCTCCGTCCTCCGGCCCTACGGCGTGTTCGCGGTCATCAGCCCGTTCAACTTCCCGATGGCGCTGGCCGGCGGCCCGGCCGGCGGCGCGATGATCGCCGGCAACACCGTCGTCCTCAAGCCCAGCTCCGACGCGCCGCTCAGCGCCTGGAAGTTCGGTGAGGCACTCCGGGACGCCGGCCTGCCGGCGGGCGTCTTCAATCTCGTCACCGGGCCGGGCGAGACGGTCGGCGCCGAGCTGCAGGAGAACCCGGGCATCGACGGGATGGTCTTCACCGGCAGCTACGAGGTCGGCATGAAGCTGTACACCGGCTTCACCCGCGACTACCCGCGGCCGATCATTACCGAGATGGGCGGAAAGAACCCGGCCATCGTCACCGCCAGCGCCGACCTCGACACCGCCGCCGAGGGGGCGATGCGATCTGCCT
>DATAKU010000005.1:0-17466 GCA_036261425.1 Candidatus Limnocylindria bacterium
CGGACGAGCCGAACAGCTGCGCGGTCTCGCCGTGGGCCTGCTGCTCTGCGGCGAATTCCACCCAGCCGGTGAGCGACTGCAGGACCCAGCTGACGAAGAAGAGGGCGGCAAGGACAACGCCGAGCCCGTAGTCACGCAGCAAACGAGTCACGATGCGATGGCCTCCCGTGTCGGCACCTCGTGGGGAGGGGCCGTGTGTCGCGCGGCCATGCATGACGCATGCCGCCGAGGCGCCAGGCCGGCAGGCGCGGCCATCGAGCGATCGCTCGCCCGGCCTGCGGGCGCAGTACCATCACCTCGACATCCCTCGAGCCGGAGCGATGGCGCGGGCGCGCATCACCGTCGTCGACGACAACATCGATTTCCTGGAGCTCGTCAGCGAGATCCTCGGTGACGCTGGTCACGTCGTGACGCCATTGCTGCGAGCGGGCATCGGCGTGGAGGACCTCGCCGCCAGCCATCCCGACGTGGTCGTGCTTGACCTACGGCCGACGCCACGCGCGTCGCAGCTGTCCGGCTGGGAGTTCCTCCGGCTGGTCCGTGCCCACGAGCGCCTCTCCACGGTCCCGGTTCTCGTCTGCTCCGGCGACCTCGACGACGTCCGCCGCCACGCCGCGGACGTCGAGCGCGACCCGATGGTGTCGACGCTCGCAAAGCCGTTCGGCATCGACGACATCGAGCGATCGCTGGCCGAGCTCATCGCCGCGCGCCCCGCGCCGGCCTGGAACGAGGAGGAGGAGATCGTCCTGGTGGCCGACCAGGAGGCCAACCTCATCGATGCGTCGGCCGCCGCCCTGCGGACGCTCGGCATGGGGCTCGACGAGCTGCGGCGACGGAGCGTGGCCGACATCGTCGTGCACGGCAGGGAGTGGACGCAGCGGGAGTGGCAGGCATACCGCACCAATGGGCACTGGGAGGGATCGGTGACCCTGCGGACGGCCGCCGGCGTCGAGCTCCCGGCCGTGGCCACTGCCGAGGTCGTGCTGGCCGGCGGCTCCGAGTGGCACCTGTCGCGCCTTCGCCTGCTCGAACTGCCCACCCCGGCAACCGCATCGCGGGGCTGAGGCGCGCATCCAGACCATCTCCACCCGGGCCGATCGGCCCTTCACCCCTGCCGGACGGATGTTGCACACTCGACCGAGAACGACGCCGTGCACCGGAGCCTGACGATGACGAAGCCGTGGGTGATCGCCTACAACCTGGCATCCCTCGACGGGCGCGTGACGATCGCGCCGGACGTGCTGCTGCTGACCGGGGACGAGCGCTGGAGCGCGATGGCCGGGGATGGAGACGCGTACGAGGCGCTCAAGCGGGAGTACGACCCCGACGTGATCCTGGAGGGCAGCGGCTCGTTCGTCCTCGAGGGCACGCCGACCGGGCACCACGCTACCGTGCTGCCGAACGAGGCGGTCGAGCTGCATCGGGACTTCGTGCCCGCCGACGTCGAGGAGCGGCCCGGCCACCGCGGCTGGTTCGTCGTGGTCGACGGCCGGGGCCGCGTCGGATGGCAGTACAAGGAAATGGAGGGCTGGCACCTCCTCGTCCTGGCCTGCCGATCGACGCCGGCCGGCTATCTCGCCTTCCTGCGCGAGCAGCGCATTCCGTACCTGGTGGTCGGCGACGCGCGCGTGGACCTGGCCGCGGCGCTGGAGCGATTGGCGGACCGGTTCGGCGTGCGCCGCGTGCTCGCCACGGGCGGCGGCCGCCTGCAGGGCGCGCTGTTGCGCGCCGGCCTCATCGACGAGGTCCACCTCGAGCTTGCCCCGGCGATCATCGGTGGCGACGCCACGCCGACCCTCTTCGACGCCGCACCGCTGCGACCCGACGAGCGACCGATGGCGCTCGAGATCACCGACGTGCGGACCGAGCACGGGCGCGTGTCGGTGCGGGCCCGGGTCCGCGATCATGAACGAGAGCCCGAGCGCGCGGACGAGCTGATCCAGGCCTCCCTGACCTGACCGATTCGCTGGCGGCGCACTCGCCGCCAGCCGCATCGGGCCTCTAGCCTCCGGCCGGGCTCGAAGCCGCCACCGCGTCCAGCTCCTCGGCGACCTCGTCGGCCCATCCCTCGATGTCGACCCAGTCGCGGAAGTCCCCTTCGGGCATGAGCTCGCGGGCCGCCGGCAGCACCCGCATGAGCCGGTGCCCCATGCTGAGCTTCTGCGGGTCCAGCGCGCCGAAGAACACGGCGTGGCCGCGGGGCTGGATGGCATCGGCGAGGTCCGGGATCTCCTTCGGCACCGCCGTGATGCGCAGGTCCTCGCCGTTCTCGTCGACGTGCTCGGTTCCGAGCGGACCACTGCTGAACAGCCAAGTCGGACGGCTGGCGAGCGCAACGGCGTGGCGATGCACGAACTCGAGCGCCCGCTTGTCCCAGTGCTCGATGTAGACCGCGCTACCCACCACGACCGCCTCGTACTGCTCCGGGTCTGGGTCGCTCGACACCGGCTCGGCAGTGGCGACGTGGCCGCGCGACGTCAGCCGCTGCGCGATGTCCCGCGCGATCTCCTCGGTCGCACCGTGACGACTGGCGTAGGCCACCAGCACGTTCATGGTCGGCTTCCTCCTTCAAGCGGCAGAGGCCGATCATCGAGCTCCCACGTCCCGGTTCGACAGGGCCGAACGGACCGATGCACTGCGCCGGATGACGGCTATAGTGCCCGTCATGGCGCGAGCCCCAGACGATCCGCGCGAGGCCGTCCGGGCGCCGGTCGTCGGTGCCCTCGATCGGATCATGGTGCTCGCCGCGGCCGGCTTCGTGCTGGTGACCGGGGCGGTGGCCGTGCCCCTCTTGCTGGATCTGGCGCCGGAGGTGCGCGAGGCCGTCCGCCTGTCCCTCCCCGTGGGCTGGTTCGCATACGCCGTCATCACCGGGCTGTGGTTCCTCGCCCGCCGACCGCGCATCGAGGGCAATGCCTGGCAGCGCGCCTGGGAGATGGATCACGCGGTGGCGCGGATGTCACGCCTCGTCTCATCGCTCATGCTCGCCGGCTGGCTGGCCGCGATCGCCGCGCTGGTGGCCAATGACTACCTGGCGGACCCGTCCAGCGCCCTCATGACCCTCGGCGTGGAGCTGCCCGCACTCCTGGCAGGGTGGATCCTGGCCGCGCTCGCCTGGTCCGCGTGGACCGCGGCCCATCTCGGGCAGGCGGAGAAGGCCTCCGAAGAGGCCTTCCGTCGCTACTGGACCGCCGTGGCGGCGCGCCAGTCGGCTAGCTGACCCCACCCGCGGGGGCCGGGGCACCGGGCGCCGGTGCTCCGGCGGGCCGCAGCCGCAGCCCGCGCAGCAGCTGCGCGTTGGCCGCCACGATGATGGTCGACAGGCTCATGGCCAGCGCCCCGATGCTCATCGGCAGGACGATGCCCCACGGCGCGAACAGGCCCGCCGCAACCGGGATGGCCAGCGCGTTGTAGGCGGTCGCCCACACCAGGTTCTGGATCATCTTGCGGTAGGTGGCACGGCTCAGCTCGATGGCGGCCGGCACGTCGCGCGGGTCGTCACGCACCAGCACGATGCCGGCCGACTCGACCGCCACGTCGGTCCCGGCGCCGATGGCGATGCCGACGTCGGCCTGCGCCAGGGCGGGCGCGTCGTTGACCCCGTCGCCGACCATGGCCACCTTGGCCCCGCCGGCCTGGAAGCGGCGCACCGCGTCGGCCTTGTCGGCGGGCAGCACCTGCGCGGCCACCTCATCGATGCCCAGGCGCTGGGCCACCGCGTCGGCCACCGACTGCGCGTCGCCGGTGATCATGGCCACCCGCACGCCCATGGCGTGCAGCCGGGCCACCGCCTCCGCCGATTCGGCGCGGATCTCGTCCTCGGTCGACACCGCGCCGAGCACCCTTCCATCGCGCACGACGTGCATGATCGTGCGCCCGGTGGCGGCCCAGCCATCGGTCGCCGCCTCCAGCGTGCCGGGCAGGGTCGCCTCGGACTCGGCCAGCAGGCGCGGGCCACCGACGCTGACCGCGGTGCCGCCGAGGGTGGCCCGCGCGCCGCGGCCCGGGAGGGCCTCGAAGGCGGTGGCCGCCGCGGGCTGGATCCCCCGGCGCCGCGCCCCTTCGACGATGGCGCGCGCCAGCGGATGCTCGGAGTCGGCCTCCACGCCGGCGGCCAGGGCCAGCAGCTCGCCCTCGTCGACGCCGGGCGCGGCGGCCACCGCGGCCAGCACCGGCTCGCCGCGGGTCAGGGTGCCGGTCTTGTCGAAGATGACCGTGTCCAGCTCGCGGGCGCGCTCCAGCGCCAGGCGGTCCTTGACCAGCAGCCCGTTGCGCGCGCCGAGGGTGGTGCTGATGGCGATGACCAGCGGGATGGCCAGGCCCAGGGCGTGGGGGCAGGCGATGACCAGCACCGTGGCGGTGCGGATGAGCGCCTCCTCCGGGTCACCCAGCAGCGTCCAGGCGCCGAGGGTCAGCACGCCGGCGACCAGGGCGACGTAGAACAGGAGCGCCGCGGCGCGATCGGCCAGGGCCTGGGCGCGCGAGTTCGACGACTGCGCCTCGGCCACCAGCCGCATGATCCCCGACAGGGCGGTCTGCTCTCCGACCGCATCGACCCGCACGCGCAGGCTGCCGCCGGCGGCAACGGTGCCGGCGACCACCCGGTCGCCGGGATCCTTGGTCACCGAGCGCGACTCGCCGGTGATCATCGACTCGTCGACGTCGGCCGTTCCCTCGGCGACCTCGCCGTCGGCCGGCACCCGGGTGCCGGGGCGTACCAGCACCACGTCGCCGACAGCCAGGGCGGAGAGCGGCACCGTCTCGGTGCCGTCATCGGTCACCCGCTCGGCCGTGTCGGGCAGCAGCTCGGCCAGGGCCGACAGCGCGCCGCGGGCCTGCATGATCGAGCGCATCTCGAGCCAGTGGCCCAGGCTCATGACCGTGATCAGGGTGGCCAGCTCCCACCACACGTCGACCTCGAACACGCCCAGGGTGGCGGCCCACGACGCCGCGAAGGCGACCACGATGGCCAGGCTGATGAGGGTCATCATGCCGGGCTGACGGTCACCCAGCTCGGTGCGTGCCCCGTCGAGGAAGACGCGGCCGCCGTACAGGAACACCAGGGTCCCGAGGATCGGCGAGACCCAGTCCGATCCGGGGAAGGCCGGGGCGCTGTATCCGAGCCACATCTGGAGTTCGTGGCTCCACAGGACGACCGGGATCGTCAGCGCCAGGACGACCCAGAACTGACGGCGGAACGCCTCAGGGTCGTGGCCGGCGTGCTTGTCGTGGCCGGCATGTGCGCCCTGGGTCGCATCGTGCACCGGGGCACGATGGGGATCGGCCGGCACGTCGGACGCGGCGTGATCGCCGTGGCCGCCATGCGCGCCGTGACTCGTCGCCGCGTGATCATCGTGGCCGTGCTCGTTCATCATCCGTTTCCCCTTCGGTCGACCGAGGGTGAGGGGGTCGACGTGCTCGTGGGCCATGCTGGGTGCTCCTCGTCGGGCTGCAAGTTGCTCGCCCCGAGCATCGCCGCGTGCCCTCGGCAAGTGAAACACCACTGGCCGATGGCGTCACCACCCGGAGTTGTCAGTCGGCCGCCAAGGACTCGTGCGCGGCGCGGACGAAGGCGGCCACCGCGGGATCGCGATCGTCGCCCCGCCACGCGAGGAGGACGGCACCGGGCTCCAGGTCCGTGATCGCGCGCGTCGTGATCTCGGTGTTCGGGAAGTTCGCCATGACGGCGGGGAGGGTGTAGGCGACGCCCCGACCGCTCTCGATGGCGGCCACCCACTCGTCGGCCGTGCGGATCTGGACGCCGGCCTGCGCCTCACCGAGCGGATGGCGGAACCAGAACCGCGTCCACGGCGAGTCGGGTGCCGGGACGCTCAACCACGGCAGTCCGGACAGGTCGGTCACCTGTAGCCGGTCTGCAGCGGCCAGCGGGTGGCCCATCGGAAGGGCGACGTGCCGGAGCTCCTCGAACACGGTGACCGCCTCGAGCGACGCGTCCGCCAGCGGATTGAAGACGAAGGCCACCTGCGAGCCGCCCGAGCCGAGGCCGGCGGTGGGATCGCTGAAGTCGTACTCCACCAGGCGCACGTCGACGTCCGGGGCCGCGCGACTGAAGCGCCGGATGATGTCGCGCACCTTCGGGACGGAGCCGGCCGCCGTCGAGAAGCCGATGATCAGCCGGCCCGCGCGGCCGCTGCCGACCCGCATCACGTCGTCGACCGCCTCGGCCGCGCTGGCCAGGACGTGGCGCGCACCGTCCACGAGGGCCTCCCCGGCCGGCGTGAGAGCCACGTGACGCGTGCTCCGGGAGAAGAGCTGGACCCCGAGATCGGCCTCGAGGTTGCGGATCGCCGCGCTCAGGGCCTGCTGGGCCAGGTGCAGCCGCTCTGCGGCGCGCGTGAAGTTCAGCTCCTCGGCGACGGCAAGGAAGTAGCGCAGATCGCGCAGCTCCAGCCAGTCCGGAGGGAGGCGGCGCGGCTCGTGGGCATCCACAAATGCCGATTGTAGGTACAGCCACTGGACCTGTTTCACGTTTCGGCAGTCATGGTCGATCCTCCTGACCGATCGAGCGGCCCGACGAGGCGCCGACGCCCACGAGGAGGAACGCCACATGAATAGCCATCCCACCCACGACGGGGAGCATCACGCCGCTGACGGGGACGCCATCTGTCCGGTATGCCGGGCTCGCGTCAGCACGTTGACGGCGCCGAGCCGTCAGCACGCCGGACAGACGTGGTACTTCTGCGACGACAAGTGTCTGCGCGCCTTCGAGAAGCGCCCCGACTTCTACGCCGAGCGGGCTCGGATCGAGCAGCACGAGACCCTGCTCCGGACCCGGGACTGACGGATCCCACCCCTCTGGGCGCGCTCAGCACCGGCCGGTCATGGGTGATGCGCGTCGTGGTCCGACGGCAGCGGCGTGGCCGCCGGCACCGGTGTCGGCGGCTCGACCGAGGACCCCGTGATCGCCGGGCCGAGCACGAGCGAGCTGAACAGGTACACCACCGCGAAGACGCCGCTGGCCACGGCGGGCGCGAGCCACGTGCCGAAGCGGCGGCGCAGCCGGAGCAGCATCGGGATCGACAGGGCGAAGCCGGCGACGCCGAAGAGGATGGTTCCTCCCGTGCCTGCCAGTAGGGCCGTGCCGGCCAGGGGGCCGACATGATGCAGGACGTGGGGGGCGATCCCCGAGATCGCCGCCACCACCCCGCTGAGCAACGATCCGCGGCTCCGCGCGGCACCCGACACGACGTGGTCCGGAGGATCCTCGTCCGCGCGTGAGGTCAGGCCGCTGGCCTCGGCCATCAGGCGACTACTCGCCCGTCACGGTCATCGAGGCCACCATGCCCGCCTCGTAGTGGCCCTGCTCATGGCAGCCGGCCAGGAGCTCACCGGCCTCGCCGAACGTGTACTCGAGCGTCTCGGTCGCGCCCGGATCCACCGCGACTCCGTTCGGATCGTCGTGGCTCATCCCCATGTCGGCCATCTCCTCGGCGTGATGGGCCTGTTCCTCCTCGTCGCCGAGGTAGAACTCGTGGACGATCGCTCCCTCGTTCGTGACCTCGAAGCGGATGGTCTCGCCCACTCGGAAGTCCGATTCGGAGAGCTGGATGGCCATGTCGTCGCTCAGGGTGGCGCTCACGGTGCGAGGCGCGTCGCCGGAGGGCGAACTGCTGGCCCCGGCGTCGTCTCCGCCGCTGCAGGCGGCGAGTACCAGCGCAAGACCGGCGATCAGGAGAAGGGAGAATCGGCGCATTCGGTTCCTTTCGTTCGTCACAGGGTGATGAGCAGGCCGAGGCTCATGAGGATCACGGCGCCCGCCAGGCTGGCCTTGACCCACGGCGAGTTGGCCTGGTTCCAGCGGCCGAGCCGACCCAGCACGCGCCGGTTGCTGACCGCCAGCAGCAGGGCGACCAGGGGCACGATGTAGGCCAGGTTGTAGAGCGCCAGCAGGGCGAGCCCGGTCGTCCCACCACCGGACGCATTGAGCACCGCGACGATCCCGAGGTAGATCGCCCCCGAGCACGGAACGGTGCAGATCCCGACGAGCACGCCCGCGAGGAGCATCCCGCCCAAGCCGCCCCGCTCCATGGCGCGGTGCATCCAGCCGTGCGACGCATGCGGCGCGGCCAGCGCCGGCCCGAACCGCGGGAAGAGGATGTCCTTGACCATCCACAGCCCCATGCCCAGCGCCAGGACGGCGGCCATCCGGGTCACCAGGTGGTCGCGCCCGAGCCAGCCGAGGAAGCTGAACAGCCCCAGCCCGATGAGGAAGTAGGTCAGCCACACGGCGCCGACGTAGAGTGAGCCCGCGCCGAGCAGCTGGCGTCGCGCCAGGGCGGTGCTGCTGCCGTCGGAGGTGACCTTGTTGACCATGGTCAGGGTGTACGTCGCGAACAGGACCAGCAGCGCGAAGGCGCACGGATTCAGCCCGTCCAGCACCCCGGCGCCGAGGACGGTGGGGACGGTCAGGCCACCGAAGGCCGCGGCGTCGAACGGTGAGACGGCGACCACCGTGCCGGCGATCAGGGCGACGGCGGCCAGCGCGGCCGCCAGCACGATCGCCGGCACCGGAAGACCGGCCAGCGTCGCCGGCGCGGAGACGGGCGCGCCGGGACGCAGCTCGGCCGGTGGATGAGCGTGGCTCACGCCATCAGGCCTCGACGCGCAGGATGCCGTGCATGGACGGGCTGGCCTTGCCGCCGCAGCACGTGTCGCAGTAGATGTCGTAGTCGCCGGGGGTCATCGGCATCTGGAGCGTCACGGTGCGTCGCGACTCTGCCACCAGCTCCTCGTGAATCCCCAGCTCGTCGCTGATGAGCGTATGGACCCCGCCTTCGAGGTGCGGCGCCGCGTCGGTCGTCCACAGCTCGACCGTCAGCGCCTCGCCAGCGCTGGCGGTGATGATGCCGGGGTCGAAGCCGGCCATCGACATCTGGACCGGCAGCGCGTCGGCCGTGTCGGCATCCGGACGGCCGAAGAAATCGCCGAAGCCGAGGATCAGGCCGGCGCCCAGGACCACCATGACGAAGGTCGCCGCCACGGCATACCGCCAGCGCGGTGCGGCTTCGGGCTCGTCTTCGATCCGGTGGCGCTGCGGGCGGCCGGTGTCGTGCTTGCCGCTCATCGGTCCGTTCCGTGATGCTGGGCGTGGAGTTCGGCCATGTCGTCGACGTCGAGGCCGCCCATCATCGGGCCGCCCATCATCGGCATCATCCGGCCCATCGACCCGTCCAGGCCGTATCGGTCTGGGGCGGTCGCGTTTCCCACCAGCACGGCGCCGGCCGCGCCGACGAGGATGCCGACCACCAGCGCGCCGGCCGCAAGGGCCGCCACGATCCTGTTGCTCACCTGTTGCCTCCTGGCTCGTCGAGGAGGTCCCGCGCGTGGCGGTACTCGGCCTCGTTGATCTCACCGCGTGCGTAGCGGGCGCGCAGGATGTCGAGCGGATCGTCGCGTTCGACGCGGCGGCCACCGGCCACCAGCAGCCAGACCATGGCGAGCAGGGCGCCGATCCAGACCACCATCCAGATCCAGCCGCCCAGGGTCATGCCCCATGCCCCGTCCATCATCGGTCCTGCCTCCGAGCTACGCGTTCCATGCCCCGACGGTAGAGCGCGACGGCCGGAAGTCCATGCTGATGACCGACAAGATTCGCTCAAGATTGAGTCAAGCCCAGGGGCCGGAGAAGGATCCGCGAGGACGACGCGACAGACCGATGGGGTCCGCTGGCGCGGACCCCATCTCTCCGCTTGAGCGAATCTGGGTGCTGTCCTACGGGTCTCGGAAGATCCAGAGCCGCCACGCGGGGGTGCGTGGGCGAGGCGCCATGCCTGCATCATTCGAGCCAGTTCCGCCGGTCCTCCGACGACGCAGGACGTCAGGTCGGAGATGCGGCCGGCAGGCTCACGAGGAAGGTCGAACCGAGTCCCGGCCCAGGGCTCTCCGCCCACGCCCGCCCATCCATCGCCTCCGCGAGAGCGCGGACGATCGAGAGACCGATCCCGGCACCGCCATCGCCGCGGGAGCGCGCGGCATCGAGGCGGTAGAAGCGCTCGAAGACCTGGTCGCGCTGCTCGGGCGTGAGGCCGGGCCCGTCATCGGTCACCGAGAGGTGCACGTTCGGCCCCTCGCGCCCGGCCGAAAGCCGGATGACGCTTCCGGGCGGTGCGTGTCGAACCGCGTTCGAGAGGTAGTTGCCCACGATCTGGATGAGCCGATCACGATCGGCGCGGACGATGGTGCCGGGCGGGATGGCGGCCCGCACGCGCAGCCCACGCTCGGCAATCCCGGGCGAGAAGCGGTCCAGCAGGTCCGCCACGACGGGCTCGATGTCCACCGGCGCCAGCTGGAGCGGCAGCTGACGCGCCTCTGCGCGCCACAGCTCGGCGAGGTCGCCGACAAGCCGCATGAGCCGGTCGGTTTCGCGACGGAGCAGATCCCAGGTCTGCTCGGTCGGCTCGATCACGCCGTCCTGCAGCCCCTCGAGGTAGCCGTCGAGCGTGGTCAATGGGGTGCGCAGCTCGTGCGCCACGTCCCCCACCAGCTGCAGGCGCCGCCGCTCGGTCCCCTCCAGCGAGGCGGACATGGAGTTGAAGGCGCCGGCCAGCTCACCGATCTCGCCTTCGCCCTCGACCGGCACGCGTTCGGCGTAGTGGCCGGCGGCGACACGCCGCGCGGCCTGGACGAGCCGGCTGACCGGGTTCGCGATGCGGCTCGACAGCGCCAGGCTCACGACGACGGCCGCGGCCAGCGCCGTGATGGCAGCGGCCAACAGTGCCGTCCGAACGGCCTCGTGGAAGGCTGCCAGGGTCAGCGCGTCCATCTGCCGGCCGGCGGGGTCGCCGGGCTGGTGACCCATCGCCTCCTGGAAGTATCCGGGCCCGACGAGGCTCACACCGACGAGCACCGTCCCCACGGCCGCCGCGGCGACGATGAGGTTGGCGACCAGGAGGCGACCACGGAGGCCGCGTGGCACGACCGTCATCCGGTCACCAGGCGAAAGCCGATCCCCCGCACGGTCTCGACGAACCGTGGGCTGGCGCGGTCATCCCCGAGCTTACGGCGCAGATTGGCGACGTGGACGTCCAGAACGTGGTCGTCCCCGACGAAGTCCGGGCCCCACACGCGATCGATCAGGTCCGCTCGGGAGTGCACGACGCCCGGTCGTCCGACGAGGGCCACGAGGAGGGCGAACTCGATGTTGGTCAGCCGGATCTCGGAACCGTCGACGGTCACCAGGCGCCCTGTGACGTCGACCTCCAGGCCGGGCACAGGCTCGGACGAGCCAGGGGTCCGCGCGCGTCGCAACACCGCTCGCACCCGGGCGACCAGCTCACGGGGACTGAACGGTTTCACCACGTAGTCGTCGGCGCCGATCGACAGGCCCACGATCCGGTCGACCTCTTCGTCGCGGGCGGTCAGCATGATCACGTAGGCGTCACTGAACGTTCGGAGCTGGCGGCAGACCTCGATGCCATCGAGACCCGGAAGCATGAGGTCGAGCACGACGAGATCTGGTCGGAATGCGCGCACCGCCTCGAGCGCCGATGGACCGTCCGTGGCGGTGCTGACCTCCATGCCCTCGCGCGCGAGGTAGCTGCGAACGAGCTCGCGAATCGGCGGCTCGTCGTCGACCACCAGCACCCGTGGCTCGCCTCGTTCGTTCACCCCACCAGCCTAGGGCGTGCGACAAGGAACCGGTGCTCCAGCGCCTCGCGGCCCTCGAACGACGTCACCGTCGCTGAAGGCCGCACGTCGAAATCCGGACGGCGACATCCAGACGTCCCGGATTCGGTAGGCAACCCGGCACTCGCCGGTCGGATCGCGTTCTGTTATCCTTTCCTTGCGCAAGTACGCAACTATCGCCAACCCAGCTCTCGGCGTCCGAGCCGTCCGAGGGACGACCTCGCAGCAGGAGCCGATCCTCATGGCAATCAAGACCGCCAGCGTCACCCTGGAGGGTGACGGCCTCCGGTTCATCGGTCAGTCGGGCAGCGGCCACCAGGTGATCCTCGACAACGCCGAGGGCGACACCGGGGTGCGTCCCGCTGAGCTCATTCCCCTGGCCCTGGCCGGGTGCACCTCGATGGACGTCATCAGCATCCTGCGCAAGAAGCGCCAGGAGGTCACGCGCTACGCGGTCGAGGCGACCGGCGTGCAGCGCGACGAGCATCCCGCGGCGTTCACCCGCATCGACGTCGTCCACGTCATCGATGGGCCTGACCTCGACCTCGAGGCGGTGCGCCGCTCCATCGAGCTGTCCGCCACCAAGTACTGCAGCGTCGGCGCGACGCTCATGACCGGCATCACCGAGATCCACCACGGCTATCGCGTGACCGATGCATCCGGCATGGAGCACAGCGCCGAGGTCGTGGTCCTCGGGCCGGAGGGCGCGGTCCGCGTGCTGGAGCCGGCTCTGGCGTGAGGGCACGCCTCCAGGCCGCGGGCCTGTGCGACCCGCGGTTCGCGATGTGGACGGTCGTCTGGACCATCGGCTCGCTGATCGCCTTCGGCCTGGTCTCGGCCATCATCCCGAACCCGATCTTCGGGCGCGAGATCGCGCCGGAGCCATTCGCCTACGCGGTCTGGATCGCCTCTGCGCCACTCATGGGCATCGTGGCGGCCACGTACACTACGCCGCCTCCGCAGACCGCTGCAGTGACGACGCTCGAGGCGGGAGAGCCGGGAGCCGACCCCGAGCAGCGGGACGGAACCGTCCTGGGCACCTTCGCGAGCCTCGGTGCCTTCCTCGCCATCGGCTGCCCGGTCTGCAACAAGGTCGCGCTCCTGCTGCTCGGCACCGGCGGAGCCATGACGGTCTACGCGCCGATCCAGCCCTTCATCGGTGCCGCGTCCCTGATGCTCCTCGCGGGCACGGTGATCTGGCGACTCCGGATACGCGCCCGCGGGAACGCCTGCGCCACCTGACGGTTCGCCGTCCGTGGGAGGACGCCCGCCGGAGGCACCGATCGAACAGCGTGGAATCTGGGTAGATCTATGACTCAGGTTTGACCTGGGCAGTCGGTGGTCGCTAGGGTCCGTCGATCCTCCGCAACCGGTTCCGATCGACCTTGTCCACCGCGGCCCCCCTCCTTCACCGGCTCCACGTTCAGTTCGCGACCTTCCGCGATGGAGATCCAGCAGGGCGAGCGCGCCGGGCTGAGACGTTCCGACGCGCTTCCGCCGAGGAGCGGCTCGTCATCGAGACGTGCCATCGCGTCGAGCTGATCTCGCTTGCCACGGCCGGCGGCCCGGATCCCGAGGACGGGGTGCACGCGAGGGACGCGGTCCGACGCGTGTTCGAGGTCGTCGGTGGCTTCGACTCGGCCGTCGTCGCCGAGGAGCAGCTGCTCGGGCAGGTCCGGGATGCCTATCGGGCCGGCCTGGCGGAGGGCACCACCGGGCCCGTGCTGAACGAACTCCTTCGCCGGGCCATTCGATTCGGGCGCCGCGTGCGCGCCCACGCCCTCCCGGGGACCGACCGATCCCTGGCCGACCGCGGGGTCCGATGGCTGCTCGAGCGCATCGCACCCGGGTCCGCGGTGCTCGTGGCCGGGACGGGGGAGATGGGACGCCTGGCGGCCGTAGAGGTTGCGGCCGCAGGACATTCCGTGACGATCGCTTCCCGCTCGCGCGAGCGCGGCGAACGCGTCCTGTCCGTGCTGCCCGCGGGCGGGCAGCATCGGCTTCACGTCGGGCCACTCGGTGGCGACTCCCTCGGCGCGGGTCGCGGTGCGGTCCTCGCCGTTCGCACGCGGGCACCCATCGTCACCGCCGCGATGCTTCGGGGCAGCCGGCCTGCCATCCTCGACCTGTCGGTGCCGTCGGCGCTCGCCCCTGACGCCGCTGCGGCGCTCGGTCCGCTGGCCCTGACGGTCGACGCTCTCGGTGCCATGACGGACGCCTCTCCGGTGCTGGCGCCCGCGATCGAGCGTCGGCTGCGGGGCGACCTGGAGCAGGAGGTCGACGCCTTCGTCGCCTGGCTCGAGACCCGCACTGCGGCCGATGCGCTGGCGATCCTGCACGGTGAGGCGCAGGCGATCCGCCGGCGCCACCTGGACCGCCTCCGACGGCGGGCTTCGCTCGCTCCCGACCAGGTCGCGGCGGTCGAGGCGGCCTCGGCCGCGATGATCGGCGAGCTGCTCCACGGCCCGTCGCTGGCGCTGCGCCGAGGGGATGCGAGCGCTGGGGCCGTGCGCCGGCTCTTCGGGCTCGGGGACGCCGGGGCCGAGCAGTGAGGGTGCTTCGGATCGGTACCCGCGGGTCTCGGCTGGCGATCGCGCAGGCTCGGATCGTGGCCGACGGGCTCCAGGTCCACGGCGTGCAGACCGAGCTGGTCCCGCTCCACACGCGCGGCGACGCCATCAGCGCACGTGCGCCACGGGGAAGCGGGGCAGCTCCCGACGGCCAGTTCACGCGTGAGCTGGAAGCCGCGCTGCTCGATCGTCGCGTCGACGCCGTGGTGCATTCGTACAAGGACCTCCCGATTGCCCCTGTTCCGGGTCTCGTGATCGGCGCGGTCCTCGAACGGGCAGATGCCCGTGACTGCCTGCTCACCGCGGACGGCGGAGGGCTCGACGACCTGCCGTTCGGCGGGCGCATCGGCACCAGCTCCCCGCGCCGCGCCGCCCAGCTCGCGGTGGCCCGGGCGGACCTCATTGCCGTACCGATGCGAGGGAACGTGGAGACGCGGATCGCGCGACTGCGTGCCGGCGAGTACGACGCCATCGTCCTGGCCGCGGCCGGTCTCGACCGGCTCGGAATCCCCGTCCCGGCCGACGCCCGCCTGCCCTTCGACCTCATCCTGCCGGCCCCAGCGCAGGGGGCGCTTGCCGTCCAGGCCCGCTCCGACGACGCGACGGTGCTCACCGTGCTGGATCGCCTGGACCACCAGCCGACGCACGTGGCCTCCGACACCGAGCGGGCGCTCCTCAGCCGTATCGGCGGCGGCTGCCTGGCGGCCCTGGGCGCCCATGCCAGCGTGGACGGCTCCACCATCCGCCTGCGCGCCGCGCTCGAGGACGGGGCTGGGACGTTCCGGCGCGCCGAGGCGACCGGGCAACTGACCGACCGTGAGGCGCTCGTGGACGCGGTGGCCTCAGCGCTCCTCGAGCTGGCGGCGGCATCGTGAGGCGACGGATCCTCGTCACGCGGCCCGCGGAGCAGGCGGACGAGCTGGCCCGGCTCCTCCACGACCGCGGCCTGGCGCCCATCGTCGTTCCGGCCGTTGCCATCCGACCCGCGGAGCCCGCGGCGATCGACGCCATGCTGGCAAGACTCGCGGGCGCGGCATGGCTCGTCGTAACGAGCGCGAACGGCGCGGATGCGCTCGGCGGCCGCCTCGCCGCGACGGCATCCCTGCTGCCGGCGGACCTGAAGATCGCGGCCGTCGGCCCGGCCACCGCCGCGGCGCTCGTGACATGGGGCATCCGGGTCGACCACGTGCCCTCGACCTACCGCACGGCCGCCATCGCGGAAGGCCTGGCCGACGTTCACGGCCGTCGCGTCGTCCTGGCACGCGCCGACCTCGCCAGTCCCGAGCTCGCGGAGCTGCTCCGTGGACGTGGCGCCGTCGTCGAGGAGGTGATCGCCTATCACGTGATCGAGGGACCGGCGGCCAGCCGCGAGCGGCTCCAGCGCGCCATTCACCGCGGCCTGGACGGCATCGCCTTCACCAGCGGCTCGACGGTCCGCGGCGTGCTTCGGCTCGCCACCACCACGGACCGCTCCCGTATCCGGACGCTACCCGCCTTCTGCATCGGTCCACCCACGGCGGAGGTCGCCCGCCGATCCGGCTTCGACGCCGTGGCCGTCGCGCCCAGCCACACCGCGGCGAACCTGGCCGAGACGATCGCCATCCACTTCGCACGAGGGACCTCATGACCCTGCTCACCGATGCGCCGCCAACTGCCATCAGCCGGCGTGGCCGACGCCTGCGCCGGTCCGCCGCCCTGCGGGACCTGGTCCGCGAGACGCGGCTGGACCCCGCGATGCTCGTCGCGCCGCTGTTCGTCACGGCCGGCACGCGAGTTCGGGAGGAGATCGGCTCGATGCCCGGCCAGTACCGCCTGAGCGTCGACCGTGTCGCGGCGGAGGCCGAGCGTCTCCTCGCCGCCGGCATCCGGTCGGTGCTGCTCTTCGGCCTCCCCGAGTCGAAGGATGCGGACGGTTCCGGTGCGTGGATCGCCGACGGCGTGGTCCAGGCCGCAACCCGGGAGCTGCGACGCGCCGGCGGTGACGACCTGGCCGTCATCGCCGACGTCTGCCTGTGTGAGTACACCTCCCACGGCCACTGCGGCGTGGTCCGCGACCGAACCACGGACAACGATGCGACGCTCCCCCTCCTGGCGCGCACGGCGGTCTCGCTGGTCGAGGCTGGCGTCGATGTCGTCGCCCCCTCCGCCATGATGGACGGACAGGTGGCGGCCATCCGAGCCGCGCTCGACGATGCCGGCGCGACCGAGGCGGCCATCCTGGCCTACGCCGCCAAGCACGCCTCCGCCTTCTACGGCCCGTTCCGGGAAGCCGCCGACTCCGCACCCGCATTCGGTGACCGCCGCGCCTACCAGATGGATCCGGCCAACGGACGCGAGGCCGTGGCCGAGGTCGTTGCCGACGTCGCGGAGGGTGCCGACATGGTCATGGTCAAGCCCGCGCTGCCGGCGCTCGACCTCGTCGCCGCGGCGCGCGCCGCGGTGGGGGTGCCGGTGGCCGCCTACCAGGTCAGCGGCGAGTACGCGGCCATCGTGGCCGCCTCCGAGCGCGGCTGGCTCGACCGCCGTGCCGCGGCGCTCGAGTCCCTGATCGCCATTGCGCGCGCCGGCGCCGGAATCATCGTCACCTACTTTGCCGCCGACGCCGCTGTCTGGCTGCGGGACTCGAAGCGATGACCGACGAGCGCGTCGTCCACGCCTGGCTGCTCCGGCTCGACCCGGCCTGGCGCCGCCTGGCTGCCGCCGAACGGCGGGCCGACATCGAGGCCTTCTGTGCGGCTGCGGGGAGGACGGAGCAACGCGTCATGCAGCACGCCTACTCGACCATCGGCCTGCGCGCGGAGGGCGATCTCCTCCTGTGGCGGATGACGGAGCGCATCGAGGACATCGAGGAGACGGCCGCCGACCTGCGCGCCGCCGGGATCGGCCGCTGGCTCACGCCGACGCTGAACATGATCGGCTTGACCCGGCCCTCGCAGTACGTCAGACGACCGACGACCCAGGAGCAGTCGCTCTTCACCGGCGAGCGGTCGCGGTACCTGGTCGTCTACCCCTTCGTGAAGACGGTCGACTGGTACCTGGCACCGGCCGAGGAGCGCCAGGCCGCCATGCGGGACCACATGCGCATCGGCCACGCCTACCCGCAGGTGCGGCAGCTGCTGGCCTACAGCTTCGGCCTGGACGACCAGGAGTTCATCGTTGCCTACGAGACCGATGACCTGGTCGCGTTCCAGGACCTCGTCCGCGACCTTCGCGAGACCGAGGCGCGGCGCTCGACGCTGCGAGACACGCC
>DATAKU010000030.1:0-1740 GCA_036261425.1 Candidatus Limnocylindria bacterium
GCGGGCGTCGCCTCCCGGCGGGGTGCCTCCGGGGCCGCTGTCCTCGCCGGATCGTCGGCGTCGGCGCCTACCTCTGCGGCAGGCTGGTCCGTCGGCCGCGGCTGGGGGCGAGCCTCGCGTCGCGGCTGGCGTTCGGGCGCCGGCGTCGGCGGTGCCGGCGGCGCCGCATCGGTGCCGCGCAGGGTGGCAGGCTCGCGCACCGCGATGGCGGCGCGTCCGTCGGCGACCGCCGACTCGACGGCCAGGAGCTCCAGCAGGAGCCGGGATCGACCCTCGCGGGCCCCCGCTCCGGCCGCCTCGGCCAGGGTGCGGAGGATCGGTGCCAGCCGGCGCGCTGCCGCCGGATCGGATGCCGAGGTCAGCAGGCGCGCGCGGGCCTCGTCCTCTGCCTGGCCGGCCACCTGGCCGAGATCGCGGCCCGCGTCGGCCAGGGCGGCGACGGCATCGAGGGCGGCGACGGTGTCTCCAGCGGCGTAGGCGTCCACCAACGCGCCGATGGCCGCGTCATCGGCGAGGCCGACCGCCTCCCGGACGTCGCCCACGGTCAACCGTCCGTCGGCGAAGGCGAGCACCTGGTCCAAAAGCGACTCCGCGTCACGCATCCCGCCATCGGCCAGTCGAGCCACCAGGGCAAGCGAATCCTCATCGGCCTCGACGCCTTCGGCGGCGCAGATACGCGTGAGCTTGCCGATGATCGAGGCCTCCGCCAGCCGACGGAAGTCGTGACGCTGGGTCCGGCTGATGATCGTGGCCGGGACCTTGTGCGTATCGGTGGTGGCCAGCACGAAGACGACGTGGTCGGGCGGCTCCTCGATCAGCTTGAGCAGCGCGTTGAAGGCGTGCGTGCTCAGCATGTGGACCTCGTCGATGATGTACACCCGCTTGCGCAGCTCGGACGGCGAGGTCAGGGCCCGCATGACGAGGTCGCGCGCATCCTCGACCGCGCCGTGGCTGGCCGCGTCGATCTCGATCACGTCGAGCGCGCGACCGTCACGGATGGACGTGCAGGCGGGGCACGCGTCGCACGGCTCGCCATCGGCGCCCAGGTTGGTGCAGTTGATGGCCTTGGCGAGGATACGGGCGGTCGAGGTCTTGCCGGTCCCGCGCGGTCCGACGAAGAGGTAGGCGTGGGCCAGCCGATCGCCGGTGATGGCACGCCGCAGGGTCGTGACGATCGCGTCCTGGCCGATCACCTCGCCGAAGCGCTGCGCGCGGAACTTCCGGTAGAGGGCGCGGTGCTGGGCGGGCTCCGTCGACTCGGCGGGCTCGGCAGAGACGGTGATCGGGTCGGGCATGACGGCCTCTACCGTACACCGATTCGCCGCAGGGCTGCGGCGTGGGGGGAGGATGAATCGGTCGTGCACCCGGTGTCGATTCGCACCAGCTCGCACTCGCCACCGCACCCGGCTCCAGCCAGGTTGTCCCGCGGCACCCGAAGGCGATCGCTTACCGCTGCTTCCTTCCGGACCTGACGGGGTTCACGGACCAACGCTGCGCGGGACCCGACTCTCAACGTCGGGCACGGTAGTGGTGGGCGAACGGCACGGACCTCGACCGGGGATTCAGCTCCGCTGTAGCGGATTGCGGATACAGGGCACCGCTAGTTCCCCGCCTAGCACGACCGACCGGGATGGTATGCCCTGGCCCGCGCCGGGTCAATTGGGTCGGGAGTGACCGGGCCTGGCGAGGGGTCGGGCGAGGTGCGTTGGTCCGCCCGTGGGCGTATCGGCCACTCAGTGG
>DATAKU010000032.1:0-13454 GCA_036261425.1 Candidatus Limnocylindria bacterium
CGGGACGGCGGCGCCCGGCGCGGACGCGCGGCCGGACTTCGGTACCGGGCGAGCCACGGCGTTCGGGCGCAGCTCCGCCACGAATCTCGAGGCACGCGTGCGGGCGGGCGAGCCTTTCGCGCCGACCCGGGAGCCGGCCCACGACAGCACGAGGTGTCGGCGGGCGCGGGTGACGCCGACGTAGAGGAGGCGCCGCTCCTCGGCCAGTGCGCCGGGATCGGTGGCGGAGGTGGCCTGGCGGATCGGCAGCGTGCCCTCCTCCAGCTGTGGCAGGAAGACGGCGTCCCACTCCAGCCCCTTGGCGCGGTGGAGGGTGGAGAGCGTCACGCCACCACCGGCCGCCTCGGCAGTCGCCTCCGCATCGTCGCGACGAGCGAGGTCGGCAAGGTAGTCGGCGACGGTGGCATCCGGCTGCTGCGCCTCGAGGTCGCGGGCCACGGCGAGGAGTGTGGCCAGCGCCGCGTGGCGATCGCGCGCCTCGCTGCCGGACGCCGGACCCGGCGGATCCGCCTCGTCGAAGCCGAGCTCTCGACGCCAGCGCGTCGCGACGATCCGCGACAGCCGGCCGGTGGTCTCCGCCCCGCGCAGGGCGCGGATGGCGGCCCGGACCTCCGGGCGGGCGTAGAAGCGGATGCCGCGCACGGTGAACGGGATCTCGGCGGCCGTGAGAGCGGCCTCGAACCCGACGAGCTGGGCGTTGGTGCGCACCAGGATGGCGATCTCGGTGAACGGCACACCGTTCGCCGCCAGCCGACGGATGCGCTCCGCAATCGCCGTGCGCTCGGCCTCGCCGTCGGCGGGCGGGACGAGCTCGGGGGGCGGCCCGGACGGCGCATCGGTGCGGAGCTCGCGGCCCGGGATGAGGCGGTTGGCCAGGGCCAGCACGTCGGGCGTGCTGCGGTAGTTTCGCGACAGCCGCACGACGCGGGCGCCCGGATATCGGTCCGCGAAGGTCTCGAGGTAGTGCGCGCTGGCGCCGGTGAAGGTGTAGATCGTCTGGTCCGGGTCGCCGACGACGCAGAGGTCGCGCCGGTCGCCGAGCCAGCAGCGCAGCAGGTCCTCCTGCAGGCGGTTCGTGTCCTGGTACTCGTCGACGCTGAACCAGGCGTAGCGGCGATGCACGAGCGAGCGGGCGTCGGCATCGGTCTCGTACAGGTCGACCGCCAGGGTCAGCATGTCCTCGAAGTCGATGACGCTGCGGCGTTGCTTGGCCGACTCGTAGCCGCGCCACAGCCTCACGAAGACGTCGGCCGGCACCGGTGGCTCACGGTCCGGGGCGTAGGTGGCGGGCGTCTGGCGACGGACCTTGGCCCACTCGATCTCGTCGGCCAGGTCCTTGGCGGGGGTGAACCGATAGCCGCCGGGCAGGCCGCGGGCCAGCGGACCGACGATGCGCGCCTTGCTCTCGAGCACGTCGGGCAGCGGCTGGCCACGGCGCTCCGGCCAGAAGTGGGCCAGCTGTCGGCGCGCGGCGGCATGGAACGTCGATGCCTGCACCTGCGGCATGCCCAGCGCGCGCAGCCGATACCGCATCTCGGTGGCCGCCTTCTCCGTGAAGGTCACGATCAGGCCGCGCCGCGGATCCAGCGCGCCGGTGGCGGCGCCATAGGCCGCACGGTGGCTGATGACCCGGGTCTTGCCCGTGCCGGCCCCGGCCAGGATGACGACCGGCCCGCTGGTGGCCGTGGCGGCCTCGCGTTGCTCGGGGTTGAGGTCGGCCAGCAGGGCCTCGGGATCCGTCGGCATCGGCCGATGGTATCCGGTGGGTGCTTACGCGGGGATTAGGGCGGGCAGCCCCGCCTGGCGGTTGTCGCAATGCGCCCGTGCGGCGGGCGAGATTTCAACTCGCGGCGCGCCGACTCGAAGATTGCTCCCGATGCGGGACATCAGCCGGCTCCGATGCGTTCTCCGGAGCGTGGCTGTGCCGCCGGACCGGCACGTTCGCCGGATACTGCTCTGCCAGCGGGGCAGATTTCGACTCGCCGGCGCCCGAGTCGCAGATTGCTGCGTGTTCGAGCGCCAGTTCCAGAGGTGCGCCGGGCTCGACGACGCACGACCGGGCGGTCGACTAGGCTGGAACGCGATGGCCACCCTCCTCGAGCCGCTCCGCGTCACCGGGCTGGTGAAGAGCTACGGCGACGTGCAGGCCGTGCGGGGGATCGACCTGGCCGTGGAGCCGGGCGAGGTCTTCGGCTTCGTCGGCCCCAACGGGGCGGGGAAGTCGACGACCATCCGCTGCATCCTGGACCTGCTGCGGCCGACGGCGGGGGAGATCCGCCTCTTCGGCGAGGATCCGCGCACCGCGGGCGCCGGCCTGCGCGAGCGTGTGGCCTACGTCCCCGGCGAGCTCCGCCTCCCCGAGCGCATGACCGCCCGCCAGTTCCTCACCTCCATCGGCCGCCTGCGAACGCGGTTCGAGCGCGACCGCATCGGTGAGCTGGGGGAGCGGTTCAAGCTCGACCTGGATCGGCGCATGCGTGACCTGTCGAGCGGCAACCGCCGCAAGGTGTCGGTCCTGAGCGCCTTCCTGACCGATGCGGACCTGCTGGTCCTGGACGAGCCGACCGGCGGGCTCGACCCGCTCATGCAGCACGAGGTGCTCCGCCTGGTGCGCGAGCGGCGGGATGCGGGCGCCACCGTGTTCCTCTCGTCGCACATCCTGTCGGAGGTGCAGCGCGTAGCGGATCGGATGGCGGTGCTGCGCGCCGGTCGGATCGTGGCGTCCGGCACCGTGAACGAGGTCCGCGGCCTGGCCCGCCAGGACGTCGAGATCTGGTTCGAGACCGATGTGCCGCCGGAGCTCGCCACGCTCCCCGGCATCGAGGATGCGCGCATCGAGGGTCGGCGCTTTACGGCGGTCCTGACCGGCTCGGCGCGTCCGCTGATCGACGCGCTCTACGGCCGTGGCGTGACCTCGATCCTCATCCAGGAGCCGGACCTGGAGGAGGCGTTCCTGCGCCTCTACCGCGATGGCCCCGACGCCACGCCGGAAGAGCCGTCGTGAACGCGCGAGCGACGGAGCTGCTCGCCATCCCGCTGCGCGCCGCGCGACGCGCGGGGCTGGCCTGGGGGCTCAGCCTGGCGGCGCTCGTCGTCATGACCGTCGCCTTCTGGCCAGCCTTCCAGGACCAGACCGAGCTGGCGGACCTGCTCGAGGGCATCCCGGAGCCGATGATCGAGGCCTTCGGCATGACCGACTTCACGAGCCCGGCCGGCTACCTGCGCGGCAACCTCTACGCGATCATGGTCCCGCTGTTCCTGGCCATCGCGGGCGTCCTGCTGATGAACGGCCAGACGGCGTCGGACGAGGATTCCGGCCGCATGGAGCAGTACCTCGCCCAGCCGGTGTCGCGGCAGGGCGTCTTCCTCGGGCGCGTCATCGGCGTGGCGACCTGGGTCGTGTTCATCGGTCTGCTGCTGTTGGTCGCGCAGCTGGCGTCGAACGCGGTCTTCGGGCTCGACATTGCGACCGATCGGCTGCTGGCCACGGTGGTGCTCTGCCTCCTCATCGGGTTGCTCCACGCCGGGCTGGCGGCCTTCGTGGCGGGACTCACCGGACGGCCGGGACTGGTGCTGGCGGTCGGGATGCTGGTGGCGGTGTTCGGCTACGTGGCCGCCGCGCTCTTCCCGCTCAGTGACGTCCTGGAGCCGTGGAAGGCCGTGTCGCCCTGGGACTGGGCGCTTGGCCACGACCCGCTGGTGAACGCGACCGAGTGGTGGCGCTACCTGGCCCTCGGGGTGCCGGCGTTCGTGCTGGCCGGGCTCGGGACCTGGGCGTTCGCCCGGCGGGACGTGCACGCCGCCTGATGGCGGTGGGTCGACGGCGGCTTCGTTCAGTGTGGGATCGGATCTTCACCCGGGGCAGGCTGGGTGCGGTGTTGTCCGTCTGTGGAACATCTCGGAGCGTGAGGCGCGCGCCGGGGTGCGTCTCGTGCGGGAGGACGTTCACGAGGATAGGACGACACGGGAGGCACGGCCAGCGCACAGCCGAAGAGGAGCCTGGTCTCCCAGGCTCCTCTTCCTACCCCAGTGGAGTGGGGGCGTACCCCATCGCGTGGGTCAGCTGGCGATCTCGCGAGCCGGCTTGAACTCCGGGACCGGGACCGTCTCGGCGCGGGAGACCCACACCAGGCCGAGGCCCGAGAGGATGAACGTGGCGCCGACTCCGGCGAAGAGGCCCGCCAGGCCGATGCCCAGCTGGAGCGCCTGCGCCGTCACGGTGCCGACACCGAGCTCACCGATGAGCGCGTGGGCCGTGCCGGTCCAGATCTGGCCACGAGCCGCGCCCTCGATCGGGTGCTGGCGATCGAAGTCGGTCCAGTAGCGCCCGTCGTTGACGAACTCGTACTCGCCGGCGGCGAAGACCTCGCCGTTGTACTCGACATCCTCGGGCAGGACGACGGTCGTGCTGCCGTGGAGCGTGTGGTAGGCGATGGTCGCCATCTGGTACATGTACTCGGAGGCAGTGTTGACCAGCGGATCGTCGGGATCCAGCTCGGACGCGACGACCGGGTAGCCCCACTCATCGGTCAGGAGTGCCATGATCTCGGTCGCGGGCTCGCCGCGGTCGATCAGCTGGCCCTCTTCGTTGTAGCTGAGCTCGACGCCCTGCGCCGTGCTGAAGTCGTTCAGGGAGGCGGTGCCCTCCTGCACCTTGAAGAACGCGTACCCAGCGCCCGCCAGGAAGGCGAAGCCGATGGCCGCGAGGACGATGCCCAGACCCTTGAGTCGGTTGCTCACAGAAGTTCCTTACCCTCTCGTGGTGTTTGATCACTTCGTTGTGGGATTGCTCCCGTGATCACTCTCGCCGGTCGAGGGGGATGCGGCATATGCCACTGGGACCCAATCGGGGAACAGGTGACCCGGGTGGTCCCGGGACATTAAGCACGGGCCGTTCGGGCCGCCGAGGCGGATTCGGAGCGTTGGAGCGCGTCGGAGCCGATGGATCGGCGGAGGGCGTCACAACGGGCGCCGTGCGCGGGGTCGAGCCGGTCCATCGGCTGCGCCACGGCACGACAGCCGCGCCGGCGCGGCACGGATGCGGGACGACGACCGAGAGGTCGGCATCACGTGGCGCAGCGGGGTTCGCGCGCCGGGTTCCGCCGATCCATGGGCGCACCGTCAGCCAGTGGGCATGTCCTCGGCGGTCGGGCCGGGGTCACGGCGCTCGTCCGAGCCGCGGTCGGCCGGTTCGGCAGGCGGTCCGGTGAAGTCGCCCTCCGAGCCCGGGTCGACCTCGCCCTGCGAGCCCGGCGTCTCGTCGTCGAGGGGGCTCTCCCGCCGCTCCGGCTCGCGCTGGCTCACAGGTCCTCCTCCCGACGCGTCGTCCCGGCGACGTCAGGATCCACGTCGAGATCGGTGTTCGCGTCGTACGGGCGGCCGTCGCCGCGCGAGCTGCCGCCGGCCCAACCCTCGCCCGCGCGGACGGGATCCAGCGGCTGATCGCCCTCGGCGTAGTCGGGCCCGGCGGGGCGGTTCGCCGTGCCACCGAGCGCGTCATCGACCCCAGCCCAGCCCTCGGGGCGGTCGGCATCGAGGGCCGCGTCCGTGGCGACGTGGTCGTCATCGGTCCCCATACCCAGGGCGTCCTTGATCTTGTCGACGATGCTGTCGTTGTCGTGCTGCGTCATCGGTTTCCTCCAGGTGCGTGCGTTCCGGACATGCACGTGGCGCGCCGGGCACCCCGATCCGTATGCTGCACCGATGCTGATGCGAGGCGCGGCGGTCCTGGCGCTGGGCGGCGCGCTGGTCGCCGGCTGCGGGCTCGTCCAGATGCCCCCGCCGCAGCTCGTGCGCGATGAAGCCGGTCTCTTCAGCCCCCAAGCACGAATGGAGGCGGAGCGGCGCCTCCAGCAGCTGGCGCGAGAGCACGGCGTGTGGCTGTTCGTCCTGACCGATCCCAACCCGGATCCACCGCGCATGATGGACGCGCCGATGGCCGAGGCGGCGGCGGCCGATGCCGTCGTGGTGGCCGTGATGCTCGGACCCGACAGGGTCGCCGCGGGCGGCTCCCGGGATGGCGACGCCTTCTTCGAGCCGCCCTCGGCGGCGGACACGTTCCTGGCCGACGGCCGCCGGGACGACGCGTTGGGGATCATCGTGAAGAGCTTCGCGGCCTGGGCGCCCAACCCCGAATCGGTCGGCGCTGATGGAGCTCCCCCTCGCCCGGCGCAGCCGTCCGGGCCGTGATGCGCATCGGCGCGGCCTTCTGGCTGGAGCGGACAGACTGGGAGAGCCTCCGGACGGCGGTGCTCGCCGCCGACGAGGCCGGCTTCGACTCGCTCTGGTTCGATGACCACCTGCTGTCCGACGAGGGTGAACCGTCGGACCCGAAGCTGGAGGGCTGGACGGTGGCTGCCGCCGCGGCCGCCATCACGTCCCGAGCGACCATCGGGCACCTGGTGACGGCGAACACCTTCCGGCCGCCGGGCGTGCTGGCGAAGATGGCCACCACGCTCGACCACGTCTCCGGCGGGCGGGCCGTACTCGGCATCGGTGCGGGCTGGTTCGCGGAGGAGCACGCCGCCTTCGGGCTCGACTTCGGCGCCTCCATGGGCGAACGGATCGACCGAATGGGCGAGGCGGTCGGCCTCATCCGCCGGCTCCTGGACGGCGAGCGCGTCACGCACGACGGTCGCTTCTACCGCCTCACCGATGCCGTCTGCGCGCCGCGGCCGGTCCAGGAGCGGCTGCCGCTGCTGATCGGCGGGTCGGGCCCGCGGAAGACCCTGCCGCTGGTGGCTCGGTTCGCCGATGTCTGGAACGCCTACGGAACGCCGGAGGAGGTGGCGGTCGCCTCCGCGCTCCTCGACGAGCGGTGCCGCGAGGCCGGCCGCGACCCGCGGAGCATCGAGCGGTCGGTGACGCTCAACGTGGTGGTGCGCGGGTCGCGCGCGGCGGCGGAGGCAGATTGGGACGAGATCGTGCGCCGGAACCTGCCCCAGCCCGACGAGCGAGCCCTGGACGCCGGCGGGTCCCCGGCCGCGGTGGCGAGCGTGCTCCGCCGCTACGCCGACGATGGCGTGGGTCACGCCATGTGGGTCCTTCGCCCGCCGTGGGACCTCGAGACCATCCGGTCGGTCGGTGCCGTGCGGCAGGCCATGGGCGTCCGGCGCGACTCGTGAACGCCAACGACCCGCCCGCCACGTGACCTTTTGGGGCCATGCGACCGCGGGGCCGGAGCCCTTTGGCCCGTCGCCACGGGCCGGAGTGCTCTCGTGGCGTTTCGTCGGTGGCCGGATGATCGGCCACGAGCACCAGCAGCGTCAGGGAGTCACCGGACATGAGCCTCCAGCGATTGCACAACCTGTGCGTGGCGGATCTGATGACCATCGATCCCTGCGTCATCTCGCGACACGCCACGGTCGCCGAGGCGGAGGAGGCCATGGCGATGAACAGCGTCAGCGGCCTCCCGGTCGTCGACGAGCTCGGGGCGCTGGTCGGCGTCGTCAGCCAGACCGACCTCATGTACCTCACCCGGCCGCAGGTGCGATCGCTCATGGACCGCTGGGAGACCCCGCTCAAGGTCGAGGAGATCATGACCAGCCCGCCGGTCACGGTGCGCTCCACGATGTCCCTCGAGAACGCGGCGCGGGTCATGACCGAGCACGACGTGCATCGCGTCGTCGCCGTGGATCGCAAGGGCCGCCCGGTGGGGGTCCTCTCGGCGACAGACTTCGTCGAGCTGGTCGCCGCTCCGGACTGACCCGGGAGGCAGGACCTTCAGCTGCGGGGGTGCTCGATTTCGGTCCCGGGCGTCAGGGGTGCGATGCGCGGCGCATGAGCCAGCCGTGGATATCGGTCCGGGGCAGGACGAGCTCCTCCACGACCTCGAAGCCGAGCCGCTCGTAGAGCAGGACGTTGCGCGCCACCGCCGTCTCCAGGTAGGCGGGGACCCGCGCGCGGTCCGCCAGCTCCAGAACGGGGCGCAGAAGCGCGGTGCCGATCCCCTCGCCCTGCCGGCGCGGCTCGACGCCGAGCGCGGAGAGGTAGTAATGCGGCGCGGGCACATGATGGCGACGGCGGCCCTCGAGGTGCTCCATGGCTCCGCTCACGGTTCGCAGTCGGCCCCAGCCGGCCAGGCGCGCCATGGCCGGCAACATGCGCAGGCTGTCGATGACCGATGGGCCCGCGTACCCGGGCGGCAGCCACAGCGCCACGCCCGCGAGGTCATCGGTGGTGTACGTCGCCGCCAGGTCCGCCGAGGCGAAGCGCAGGATGCCGGTCCAGCCCTCGAGCATCCGCGCGTGACGCTCCGGGGCGTCACCGGCAAGGAACGAGTAGAACGGGTCGCGGTCGAAGGCCCGCGACAGGACCGCGGCCAGGCTGCGGATGTCGCCGCGCCGCGCCCGCCGTACCACCGGCTCGTCCATGAGCCGGAAGCCTACGGGCGCAGCCGGACCGATGCCACCCCGGGGTCGCGGTGGTCGCCGTTCCCCTCAATACCCGCGCGGGTCCGTCGAGCCCTCCGCCTCGTCGCGATCCGCGTCCATGTGCGCGTCATCGTCGGTCGGGACCCTCGTCCCGATGCCGCCGGTCGCCTCGTCGGCACCGCCGCCGAACGCCCGATGCGTGGCGGCGATACCGGCCGCACCCTCGATCGCCGTCTTCTCGTCGCCGGTGGCCTCGTCCTCGCGGCTCTCCGGGTCGCCGCTCTCCATGGCGGGCAGCTCGTTCGGTCGCTCCATGCCGGCCCCGTCGGGCAGCGAGTCCTTGCCGGCTCGCTCGTCGATGTCGCGCTCCATCGGTCCTTGCGCCTCCTGTGTCGCTTGGGGCGGGAGCGATGCAGGAACCGGACCTAGCGATCCAGGTCGATCCGACGGTTTGGCGGCTCCGGCTCGGGACCGATCTCCACCAGCGACCAGCCGGGCAATGGCGGCTCGGCCGGCAGGCCCTGGCCGCTCAGGATCTCAGCCACCTCGCGCACGAGCTGGCGGACCTGGTCGCGTGCCTGCCCCGGGGCTGCCTCGACAAGGCTCTCCAGCCGATGCCGGACCAGGCGGGAGGCGACGACCGGGAACAGACCTTCGCGATCCTGCCGGACCAGGTCCTCGGCGCCGTCGATGCCGCGCTCCTCCAGCGCACCGATGAGCCGGCGCACTTCCCGCGCCTCGGCCTTGGGCAATCGATCGATCCAGGTGGGAGGCGGTGGAGGTGGTTCGGCCTGCGGTCGCTTGCCCCTCGAGCGCTTCGGCGTCCCCGACGACCCGCCGCGGGCCTTCGGCGCCCGCATCGGCGTGATCTTGGCGTCACGGGCCGGGGGGATGGCGGCGCGGACGGCCTTCAGCGTCGCGTACGGACCGGTGATGAGCTCCTGGCCGAACTCGTTCGTCTGCTGGGTGTCGACCAGGAACCATGCGTCGCCGCCGCCGCGGACCTCGAATCGGTCATCGGCGGTGCGGTAGGTGCCTGCCTGCTGTCGAACGAGCTTGTCGGGATCGGTGGGGGAGCCGGATGGGGTCTTCGCGCGTGGCATCGGTCCATTGTGCCGGTCGGTGGAAGGGCGTCCACGAGGCTCTGCCGGCCCCCCAACCTGCCGTCCACGCGTGGAATGAACTCACCCGAAGGTCGGTGCGGGTGCGGTTCGTTCCCTGTGTGGCAAGTGCGTGAGCGTGAGGCGCGCCGCCGGGCGAAGCGCGGGCGTGCGGACGTTCCCTGCATGAGTAGAACCGCACCCAGCGAACGGCCCGGGTGAAGATTCGGCGATACATCGCCGCGGCGGCGGAGAACGGCACGAACCTAGCCGGCCGGACCATCCCGGCGCCAGCCGACCATGTGCTCGACGGTCTCCAGGCCGACCGATGCGTAGAGGGCGTGGGCGGCCGGCCCGTAGGAGCTGACGTAGGCGCGCGTGGCGCCCATGCGCTGGGCGCGGCGCATGCCCTCCAGCAGGATCGCCTTGCCGAGGCCGCGCTGGCGGTGGGGCGCATCGGTGCCCATGGGCTCGATGTCCACCGTCCGCAGCGTGTCATCGAACCACAGTGTGGCGAAGGCCGCCAGGCTGCCGTCGGCCGTCTCGACAACCAGGTCCAGATCGCGCCGATACAGCGGTGCGCGCTGGATGTTGCGGTACTCGTCGGCGGTCATGGCCGTGCTGCCATCCGACACCGGATGGAAGACGCGCAGCGAGATGTCGCCGCGGGCCGGGAAGTCGGCGTCGCCCTCGGCCAGCGACCTGATCCGGTAGCCGGGCGTCAGGGCCGGCGCGTCGATCGGCCGGTCCAGGCAGGCGAGGCGGACGTGCTCGTCGTCAGCGGCGCGCCGGTAGCCGGAGCGTTGCATGAGGCGCGACCATCGGTCGTCCGAGCCCACCGTCCAGACGAGGAGCCCGGCAGCGGTTCGGAGCCGTTCCTCGGCGCGCGCGAGCATCCGCGCTCGCAGCTCGTCGGTGTCGTCGCGCGGGTCGACCTGGAAGAAGCACTCGCCCGGCCCGTCCTGGTTGAGCACGGCGCGAAGGTCACCGACCGCAGTCTCGTAGAGGGTGACAGCCTCCTCGGGCGGGGGAGCGCCGCAGTTCGGCACGATGTGCCACCGCCAGTAGTCCCAGCGCAGCACATCCCAGGCGCGCGGATGGAAGCCCGCCTCGAGCCGGAGGTGGCGGAGGAAGGCGCGCACGCGCCAGAAGTCGTCCTCGCCTGCGTACGGTCGCGCAACCAGCTCCATGCGCACACGCTGACTGCCGTGCCCGTCGCGGGCCAGAGCCGGATGGACCGATCCGCGCAAGGCCGTCGCCTCGGCTAGAGTGCGCCGGTGCCGATCCTGTTGATCCTCCTCGGTCTCGCCCTGCTCGTCGCCGGCGGGGAGGTCCTGGTGCGCGGTGCCTCTCGCCTGGCGGAGGTCGCCCGGGTGCCGCCGGTGGTGATCGGTCTGACGGTGGTCGCCTTCGGCACGAGCTCGCCGGAGCTGGCCGTGGCCATGGGTGCGGCGCTCCGGGGTGAACCGGACTTCGTGACCGGGAACATCATCGGCAGCAACATCTACAACGTCCTGCTGGTCCTGGGCCTGTCGGCCGTGATCGTGCCGCTCGTCGTGCAGCGCACGCTGGTGCGCTGGGACGTCCCGGTCATGATCGCCGCGTCGGTCGGCCTGCTGCTGGCCGCGCTGGACGGGAACCTGAGCGCGCTCGAGGGAGCGATCTTCCTGGCCGGCCTGGCGGCCTACCTGGGCATCACCATTCGCTTCAGCCGGACCCGGGACGCCGGGACGGCGACCGACCGAGGGGCTGACGAGGCCGGCGAGGCCGATGAGTTCGAGCGCGAGTACCACGGCCGCACCGCGTCGGCCGGCGTGGTGCTGCTCAACGTCGCGCTGGTGGCGGGAGGCCTGGCGCTCCTCGTCATCGGTGCCGATCGGCTCGTGACCGGCGCGGTGGAGGTGGCCGAGTCGCTGGGGGTGGATCGGCTCGTCATCGGCCTCACCGTCGTGGCGCTCGGCACCTCGGCGCCGGAGCTGGCCACATCGGTCGTCGCCGCGGCACGAGGGGAGCGGGAGATCGCGGTCGGCAACATCGTGGGCAGCAACATCTTCAACATCCTGGGCATCGCCGGCCTCACCATGCTCGTCGCCCCGGGCGGCGTGCCGGTGGCCGACGCCCTGCTGCGCTTCGACATCCCGGTCCTGCTGGCGGTCGCCGTCGCCTGCCTGCCGATCTTCTTCCGCGGCCATCGCTTGGAGCGCTGGGAGGGCGCGGTGTTCCTGGGCTACGCCGTGGCCTACACGACCTATCTCGTGCTGGACGTCACCGGCCACCGCGCGCTCGAGGCGTTCAGCACGGTCATGCTGGCCTTCGTCATCCCGCTGACGGTGCTCACGTTCGTCGTGGTCAGTGTTCGCGCCATCCGGGGTCCTGGGCGCTGAGCGTGCGTCGCCGCGGCGCGCGCGTAGACTGAGCGCCATGGCCCTCTACCGGCTCGAGTCCGACCCGCAGCTCTCGTCGCCGATCATCGTGGCGGCCCTCGAGGGCTGGGTCGACGCCGGCAGCGCCGGGACGGCGGCGGCGGAGCAGCTGGCGGCGGAGGGCGAGCTGGTCGCCACGTTCGATGCCGACGGCATCTACGACTACCGCGCCCGCCGGCCGACGCTCGACATCGTGGACGGACGGCCGATGGAGCTGCGCTGGCCGGCGCTGACCCTGCGCGCGGTCACCATGGAGGAGCGCGAGCTGCTCGTGCTGACCGGTCCGGAGCCCGATTACCGCTGGCAGGAGCTGAGCGACGACCTGGTGACGCTGGGGCGCCGCCTCGGGGCCACCGGCTGGGCGAGCCTCGGCGCCATCCCGGCGGCCGTGCCGCACACCCGCCCGGTCCCGATCCTGGCGACGGCGTCGGCCGCCGGGCTGCTTCCGGCCGGCATCCGCCAGGGACCGGACGGGCTGCTGCGCGTGCCGGCGGCGGCGCTCTCGGTCTTCGAGCGCGCGATGGGCCTGGCCGGCATCCCGTCCATCGGTCTCTTCGCGCAGGTGCCGCATTACGTCAACGCGACGTATCCCACCGCCTCCATCGCGCTTCTCACCGCGCTCGGCCGATTCCTGGGCGTCGAGCTTGCGGTCGGGCCGCTGGCCACGCGCGCGCTGGAGCGCCGCACCATGCTCGACGCGGCCGCGGCGAACGACGACGAGACGCGGGCCCACGTCGAGCGCCTTGAGCTGCTCGCCGACCAGTCGGCCCTGCCGGAGGGAGACGAGCTCATCGCCGACATCGAGCGCTTCCTGCGCCAGGGCGGTGAGGACGACGAGGGCGGCGGGGACGGGGGATCCCGGCTCCACTGACCCCCTGGGCGTCAGGCGCGGCGGGTGACCTCGTTGATCGGCGTGATCGGCTCGGCAGGGCTCACTGCCGGCCGTGATGGGGCGGCAGCGATGGCACGCTCGAGGCGAGCGAGCAGGGGTGGGCTCCCGAGGCGCTCGGCGAGCGCTCGGGCCTCCTCGCCGGCGCGCTGTCGCTCATCAGGCTCCAGCGAGCCGGTGATGACGATGTCGAGGTCGGTGAGAAGGAGCGAGAGGACGCTCCCCAGATCGCGGAAGTCCTGTTGCGCACTGGCGTACAGCTGCCGAGCCTCGGAGCGCCGGCCCTCCAGCGCCGCGATGCCGGCATCCATGGCCGCGCGCTCGGCCCTGGTCTGGCGGCCAATCCGGTCGCCCTCGTGGGCCGTGCGCATGCGGCGGGCCGTCTCGACGTCCCCGCCCCAGATCGCGCCGCGGGCGCCGAAGAGCGCTCCCTGCGCGCCGGCCAGGCCGTTGGCCAGGGTCTCGTCTGCGACGCGCTGCAGCGCCTGGAGCTCGTCGTTCATCAGATGGGCGTAGAGGAGCGGCAGGAGCCCGATGACGCGGTATTGAGGGTCATCCACCTCTCGGCTCTCGCGGCGCAGGCGTTCGGCGTCCTGCGCGACGTCCTCGCCCCGAAGGGCGCGGTACACGGCCTCGAACGCCCCGAACCAGAAGCGCTCGGCAGGCTCCA
>DATAKU010000050.1:0-11890 GCA_036261425.1 Candidatus Limnocylindria bacterium
TGTCGAGCGTGATCGGCGGCACCGCCCTCGGCCGAGCGCTGGTCGAACGCCATCGCCACGGCGCCATCATCGCCGGCACCAGTGCCGGCGCATCGGCCATCGCCAGCCACATGGTCGCGTTCGGCACCAGCGGCACCACCCCGAAGCAGCGGATGACCCAGATGAGCGCCGGCCTCGGGCTCCTGCCCGGCGTGCTGATCGACCAGCACTTCGAGCAGCGCAACCGCATCGGGAGGCTGCTGGCGCTCGTCGCCCAGTCCCCCGCCCTGCTCGGCATCGGGATCGACGAGGACACCGCGGCGCTGGTCAGCCCGGGCGGGGTGCTGGAGGTCATCGGCAAGGGATCGGTCACCATCCTGGACCCGGCGAACATCCAGACCGACGCGTACGAGGTGAAGCGCCACCGGCCGATCATGATCAGCGGCGTGCTGCTCCACTCCCTGTCGTCCGGCTACCGCTTCGACATCCGCAAGCGGAAGCTCCTGCCGCCGTTGCGACCGATCAGCGCCACCGATCGCGAGCTCGCCAGCCTCCAGGCGGCGACGAACCAGACCCGCCGCCTCATCCGGCGCATCGCCGCCGAGGGAGCCGACGACACCGCACCGGAGCGCGCACGGCGCCGAGCGCTCCACGCCCGACGACACGAGGAGGCCAGCGAGTGACCGCCACCACCCCGAAGCGCAAGGCGCGGGGCCGAAAGGCGGCCGCGGCCACCGAGGCGAACGCCGCTCGCCCCGAGCTGCGAATCATCGAGACCCGCGTCTTCCGCGGCCCGAACTACTGGAACTACGAGCCGGCGATCAAGCTGATCGTCGACCTGGGGGTGCTCGAGGCCTATCCGACGGACCGGCTTCCCGGCTTCACCGATGCCCTGCTCGAGATGCTTCCCGGGGTGGGCCTCCACTCGTGCGGCACCGGCAAGCCCGGTGGCTTCGAACAGCGGCTGCGGGACGGCACCTGGGTCGGGCACGTGGCCGAGCACATCGCCCTCCAGCTCCAGCGCGAGGCCGGTACCGAGGTCGGCCGCGGCAAGACGCGCAGCACCGGAGAGCCGGGTCGCTACCACGTCGTGTACTCGTACGGCGACGAGAGCGTGGGCGTGGCCGCCGGCCAGCTGGCGGTGCGCCTGGTCAACCACCTGGTCGAGGCCGATCCGGCCTTCGACTTCGTGGCGGAACTCGAGCGGCTCATCCTCCTCGCCGAGCGCGCCGCCTTCGGACCGTCGACGCAGGCCATCCTGGACGAGGCCTCGCTGCGGGACATCCCGTCCATCCGGCTCAACGAGCAGTCGCTGGTCCAGCTCGGCCACGGGATCCACCAGAAGCGGATCCGCGCCACCATGACGAGCCAGACGGCCTCGCTCGGCGTCGACATCGCCTCGGACAAGAAGCTCACCAACCGGCTGTTGGCGGCGACCGGCGTGCCGGTCCCGCGCTCGGAGGTGGTCCGCGACGAGGAGGCGGCGGCGGCGGCCGCGCGGCGGATCGGCTTCCCGGTGGCGGTCAAGCCGCTGGACGGCAACCATGGGCGGGGCGTCGTCCTCGACCTGGCCGACGAGGACGCGGTGCGCGCCGGATTCCGGATGGCGCAGGCGGAGGCGCGTCGCGGCGGCGTCGTCGTGGAGCGCTACCTGACCGGCAACGACTACCGCTGCCTGGTCATCGGTGGCCGGCTGCGAGCCGTGGCGCAGCGCGTGCCAGCCCACGTCGACGGTGACGGCGTCCACGCGCTCGCGGAGCTGGTCGAGATCACGAACGCGGACCCGCGCCGCGGCATCGGCCACGAGAAGGTCCTGACCCGGATCCGAATCGACGACGAGTCGATCTCGTACGCCCGCGAGCAGGGCTTCGAGCTCTCCGACGTCCCGCCCCGCGGGCAGCGCGTCTACCTCAAGCGCACGGGAAACATGAGCACGGGCGGCATCAGCATCGACCGGACCGAGGAGATCCACCCGGACAACGCGCAGATCGCGGAGCTGGCGGCGCAGGTGGTCGGGCTCGACATCGCCGGCATCGACATCGTCTGCCCCGACATCGGCCAGCCGGTGCGCGAGACGGGCGGCGGCATCGTCGAGGTCAACGCGGCGCCCGGCTTCCGGATGCATACCCACCCGACCGAGGGCGAGGCGCAGTACGTCGCCAAGCCGGTGATCGATCTCCTCTTCCCGCCCGCGAGCCCGTCGCGCATTCCGATCGTCGCGGTGACCGGCTCGAACGGCAAGACGACGACCACGCGGATGATCGCCCACATCATGAAAGGCATGGGCCGCAAGGTCGGCCTCACCAGCACCGATGGGATCTACGTCGACGGCCGGCTCGTCCGCCGCGCCGATGCCTCCGGCCCGAAGTCGGCGTCGATGGTCCTCCAGAACCCGACCGTCGACTTCGCCGTCTTCGAGGTGGCGCGCGGCGGCATCCTGCGCGAGGGCCTCGGCTACCAGCGCAATGACGTGGCCGTGGTCCTCAACGTGACCGGCGACCACCTCGGCCTCGGCGGCATCACCTCGATCAAGCAGCTCGCCGCGGTGAAGCGGGTGATCGTGGAGGCCGTGCCGCGCGACGGGGTGGCGGTCCTGAACGCCGACGATCCGCTGGTGGCCGAGATGGCGCGCCACTGCTCGGGATCGGTGATCTACTTCAGCACCGATCCTGACCACGAGCGCCTGAAGTTCCAGGCCTCGCGCGGCCGGCGAGCCGTCACCCTGGAGCAGGGGCGCAACGGCGAGAAGATCGTGCTGCGCCACGGCCGGAAATCGATGGACCTGGTCTGGACCCACCTCATCCCGGCCACCTTCGAGGGCCGCGCCCGGATGAACGTCCAGAACGCCCTGGCCGCCACGGCCGCCGCCTGGGCCGCCGGCGCGCATCTCCACGACATCCGCCAGGGCCTGCGCACGTTCACCACCAGCTACTTCATGGCGCCGGGACGGTTGAACATGTTCGAGCTCGACGGGTTCCGGGTCGTGGTGGATTACGCCCACAACCCGCCGGCCCTCGAGGCGCTGGGCGCCTTCGTGGAGCAGCTGACGCAGCCGTCGGCCGGCGGCGCTCGGGCCCCGGTCACCGGCCGGCGCATCGGCGTGGTGGCCACGGCCGGCGACCGGCGCGACGAGGACATCGTGGCGCTGGGTGAGGTGGCCGCGCGCCATTTCGACGAGGTCATCATCCGCGAGGACGAGAACAATCGCGGCCGGCCGCGAGGCGGCACGGCCGAGCTCATCGCGAAGGGCATCACCGGGACGACGTCCGGGCGGCGCACAGCCGACCCGGAGATCGTGCTGGACGAGCTCGAGGCGACCCGGGAAGCGCTCGATCGGGCTCGCGAGGGCGACGTGGTCGTCCTGTGCGTCGATCGCGCCAACCAGGTCTGGAAGGAGCTCCAGCGCCGGCAGCACGGCCAGTCGAGCGAGTCCGACGGCCTGCGCGCCGTCATCGGCCTCGAGGGCGCCGACGAGATCGACCTCGACCTCTAGGCCCCTCGCCTGGCCGGCGGGTCCGCCACGAGCCGGCGCAACCGGGTTGGGTCGACCGGGCGGTAGCCCTGGGCCTCCAGCCAGCCGAACAGCTCGCGGCGCTCGACGTGGGCCATCACCGCGCACACGTCGCCCCGGCGGGCGCGCGCCAGCAGGGCGCGGAGGGCGGCCAGCTCCGTCTCGGCCGCGGGAATCTCGCCGCGGTACCCGCCGTCGCGAGCCCCGGCGCGCAGGATCCGGTTCATGCCCCGGAGCGATCGGCCACGCAGGTAGTGCCGCTTCTCGGCGATCACGAGATCGTCCGCCTGCGCCGCCAGCTTGCCGAGGGCCTGCAGGATCTCGTCCGTGCGGTCGCCGGCCGTGCCGTAGGCGAGACGCACCTTCGCCCCATCCGCGACGGCCCGAGCCACCTCCAGCAGCCCCGCAAGGCCCGCCTCGTTGTGGGCGAAGTCAACGAGCGCGTAGACCCCGTCGCGCTGGTACAGGTTCATGCGTCCCGGGTTGGCGGTCGAGTCCTGGGAGAAGGAGCGCAGCCCGGCCACCAGGTGGCGCGGCGGCACGCCCAGCGCGTGGCAGGCGGCGGTCGCCGCCAGGGCGTTGGCGATGTTGTAGCGCGACAGGCCGGCAAAGGTGACCGGCAGCTCGGCGGCCGCCACCAGCCGTTGCGGGCGGCGACCCGCTCCGCGCACGACGATCCAGCCGCCCTCGAGCGTCGCCGCGCGGCCCCCGCCATCCAGGGCGGCCTCGACCTGCGGCGTGTGGCCGCCCAGGCTGAAGGCGTAGACGTTCGCACGCGTGATCTCGCGCATGCCCCACACGCGTGGGTCGTCGGCGTTGAGAACGGCCCAGCCGTCGCGCTTCGTGATGCGGACGACCGTGCCCTTCACCTCCGCCAGCTCGTCGAGCGTGTCGATCCCCTGCAGGCCGAGGTGGTCGGCCGAGATGTTGGTGACCACGCTCACGTCGTTCGCCGCATAGCCGATGCCGCGCAGCAGGATTCCGCCTCGCGCCGTCTCGAGCACCGCCACGTCGAGGCCCGGCTCGGCCAGGATCCGCCCCGCCCCGCCGAAGCCGGTCCAGTCCCCCGCCTCCACCAGCTCGCCCCGCACGTAGATCCCGTCCGAGTTCGTCATCCCCACCGCGCGGCCGGCCGCGGCGAGGATGTGAGCGATGAGGCGCGTGGTGGTGCTCTTCCCGTTGGTACCGGTGATCGCCACGATCGGCACGCGGGGCTTCGGCAGCTGCGACAGCGGTCCTGGCGCCACGGCTCGCAGGCTGGCGAGCTCCCGGCGATCCGTGGATTTGCCCAGGGCGATGCGCGCCGCCGCGCCGGCCACTGCCTGGGAGATCGCGCGGCGCCGCCACGGGAACGCGACGGCGGTACGCCGCCGGTCGACCGAGTGGCGGGTCGCGATCCGTGGCTCGGGGAGCCCGAGCTCGCGCTTGAGCCGTCGGACGGCGAGGGCGGCGGTGGCAGCGGCCTCGGCGGCGCGGCCGGGCTCGTCGGCACGGAACTCGAGCTTCACCGCGGGCCGCGCGAAGAATCGGTTGGGACCGTCCAAGATGCGCAGCTCGACCAGCTCCACCTCGGCATCGCGGGGGCGCGGCTGGCGCGGCATGGCGGTGAGTATATTGGGCGCCATGCCCGACCTGGACGCGCTGCGGCGCATCGTGGACGCCCGGCTGCCGCTCTTCCGCGAGCAGCTGGCCCAGCTCGTGAACATCGACTGTGGCTCCTACACGCCGGCCGGCGTCAACCGCGTCGCCGACTTCGTGGCCGATGCGCTCCAGCGGCTGGGCGCCGACGTCGAGCGGATCGAGCACCATCCCGAGGACGGGCGTCCGACGCTCGGCGACCTGGTCATCGGCCGGCTCAGCGGAGACGGACCGCACCTCCTGCTCATCGGGCACATGGACACCGTCTTCGACCCGGGCACGGCCGCCGAGCGGCCGTATCGGTCCATCGGCAGCCGCGCCTTCGGCCCTGGCGTGACGGACATGAAGGCGGGGCTGCTGGCCGGCCTGCACGCCATCGGCGCGCTCCACGAGGCGGGCGTCCACCCCGCCGTGACCTTCGTCGCCAACCCCGACGAGGAGATCGGATCGCCGTTCAGCACGCCGCACATCCGCGCGCTGGCGCCCCACCACGCCGCGGTCCTGGTGCTCGAATGCGCCCGCGCCAACGGCGACATCGTCAGCGCGCGAAAGGGCATCGCCGACTACCACCTCACCTTCGTTGGGCGGGCCGCGCACGCCGGCGTCGAGCCGGAGAAGGGCCGCTCCGCGATCCTGGAGGCGGCGCGCCAGGCGGTCGCGCTCCACGCACTCAACGGCCGCTGGCCGTCGGTCACCGTCAACGCGGGCGTCATCCGCGGCGGCACGCGGCCCAACGTCGTGGCCGAGCGCTGCGAGCTCCAGGTCGACCTGCGGGCGGCGACGGTCGAGGCCTTCGAGGCCGCCACGGCCGAGCTGGAACGATTGGCCGGCACGCCGACGGTCGAGGGCGTCGCCGTCGAGATCCGCCGGATCGCCGGCCATCCGCCCATGGAGAAGAGCCCGGCGTCGGGCCGGCTGGTGGAGACGGCCGTCGCCATCGCGACAGAGTTGGGCTTCGAGCTGCGGGACGCCGCGACCGGAGGCGCGTCGGACGCCAACACGACGGCCGCGCTGGGGATCCCGACCCTCGACGGATTGGGCCCGGTCGGCGGCGACGACCACTCCGTGGACGAGTGGCTGGACCTGGACAGCGTCGGCCCCCGGACGACGCTGCTGGCGGCCCTCATCGCCCGCGCGAACGAGGCTCTCTAGCCCGGCTCACCCGTCGTATATACCGATATACTCGAGGCCATGCCCGCCAAGCGCGTCCTCATCTCGATCGACGATCGCCTCCTGGAGCGCATCGACGCCGCCTGCGAGCGGCTCGGCATGAGCCGCAGCGCGTACCTCGCCCAGTCGGCGTCGCGGGACCTGGAGGGCGGCACCGGGCCCGGTGCGTCACCGGCCGTGCGCAGCGCACTGGCAACCCTCGACCGAATCCTTGGAGAGCGGCGGTGAGGCGCCTCGTCCTCGACGCCGGAGCCGTCCTGGCCTGGTTCGACGCCGACGGCGCCGCCAGCGAGACAAGGACCGAGTACGAGTCCGGCGCCCTACGCGTCCTCGGTCCGCGGCATCTGCTCGCCGACGTCCTCGACCGGGTTGCGCGGACCGGAAACTGGTCGGCCGATGAGCTGGCACGCATCGGGTCGGAGCTGGAGCGGCTCGGCTTCGAGCTCACTGACCCGCCTGGGGGGCTCCTCGCCGTCTGGCTGGCCCGCGGCCTCGACGCTCGCCGGGCCGCCTACGCCGCCCTCGCCGAGCACCTCGAGGTCCGCCTCGTCACCGAAGACGAGAGCCTCCGCCGTCACGCCGGGTCGCTGATCCTAGCCTGAGGGCGGCGAGTATATATCGTATATCCGGTGCGCCCATCGCAAGCCCCCGGCTAGAATGGCGCTTCCGTGACCGATCCGTACCGTCATCGCACGACGCTGCAGGTTCGCTTCCGCGACATCGATGCCTTCGGGCACGTGAACAACGCGGTCTTCTTCACGTACGTCGAGCTGGCGCGCATCCGCTACCTGCTCGACGTGCTGAAGCCCGAGCAGCCGTTCGACCGGATGCCACTCATCCTGGCCCGCGTTGAGCTCGACTTCCGCTCCCCGATCTTCTTCGGCGAAGAGGTGCTGGTCGGCTCGCGCGTCGACCGGATCGGGCGCTCGAGCTTCGACATGCGCCACCGCATGACCGCCGGCGCCGACGAGCGCCTGGTCGGTGACGTGCATACCGTCCTGGTCACCTACGACTACGCGGCCGGAGCGCCGATGCCGGTCCCCGACGACTGGAGGGCGAAGCTGGGCGCGTACGAGGGACGGCCCCTCGAATCCGATGCGCCGCGGCCCGAGGCCGCGGCGACGAGCTGAACGACAGGAGACCCATGGCCGATCAGCAACGCTACGACCTGCTCATCCTCGGCGGAGGCATGAGCTACGTGGGCGCCATCCGTGCCGCGCAGCTCGGGCTGTCCGTCGGCCTCGTCGAGCGCGACCGACTCGGCGGGACGTGCCTCAACCGCGGCTGCATCCCGTCGAAGGCGCTGCTCGAGACCGCCGACCTCCTCCACCGCGTGAGCGAGCAGGGCGCCGAGTTCGGCCTGGCCGGCCACGACGGCATCAGCCTGGACTACGCCGCGCTCGGAAAGCGCCGAGACGCGGTCGTCGACAAGCACGTGAACGGCGTCGAGTTCCTCATGAAGAAGAACAAGATCACCGTCCTGCGCGGCAACGGCGTGCTCACCGGGCCAACCAGCGTGCGCGTCAGCGGCGGCGAGTCCGGCGACGTCGAAGCGAGCGCGGAGAACCTCATCCTGGCCACCGGCTCCGCCCCCCGTTCGCTTCCCGGCCTGGAGCCGGACGGCGAGCTGATCATCACCTCGGACGAGGCGCTGGCCCGCAACGACGTGCCCGGACGGGTCACCATCGTGGGCGCCGGGGCCATCGGCGTCGAGTGGGCCAGCATGTACCGGGACTTCGGCGCGGAGGTGACCGTGGTCGAGTTCCTCGACCGCGTGGTGCCGCTGGAGGATCCGGAGGTCAGCAAGGAGCTCGCGCGCGTCTTCCGCAAGCGCGGCATCACCACCCACGTCGGCTCGACCATCGATCCGGAGTCGCTGAAGAAGGGCGACGGCGAGATCAGCTTCGCCGTCGCCACCAAGGACGGCTCGAAGCGGACGGACCTGACCGCCGACGTGATCCTCGTCGCCGTCGGCCGCCAGCCGCTGACCGAGGGCATCGGCCTGGAGGGAATCGACGGCCTGAAGACCGAGCGCGGCTACGTGATCGTCGACGAGTTCATGCGCACCGGCGTGCCGCACCTGTACGCCATCGGCGACATCGTGCCGGGTTTCGCGCTGGCCCACGTAGCGTCGCACGAGGCGGTGGTGGCGGTCGAGCACATGAGCGGCCACGACCCCGAGCCGGTGCGGATGGAGCTCATGCCGCGCGTCACCTTCTGCCGTCCGCAGATCGCATCGGTCGGCTGGTCGGAGGCGGAGGCGAAGGAGAAGGGCTTCGAGACGAAGACCGGCTCCTTCCCGTTCCGAGCCCTCGGCAAGGCGACGATCGTCGGGGAGGTCGACGGCTTCGCCAAGTTCGTCGCCGACGCGGCGACCGGCCGGCTCCTGGGAGCCCACATCATCGGCCCGCACGCGGGCGACCTCATCGCCGAGCCCACCTTCGCCCAACTGGTCGAGGGGACCGCGGCCGAGGTGGCGATGAACGTGCACGCCCATCCCACGCTGCCCGAGGTGCTTCCCGAGGCCGCGCTGGCGGTCGACGGAGCGCCGATCCACGTCTGAGCGGAGAGGAGGAGAGAGCCCGATGGCGAAGACCGACACGCGGCCGAGGCACCTCGAGCTCGGCCTCACCGACGACGAGGTGCTCGGCATGTACCGGGCCATGCTGCTCGCGCGCGGCGTCGACGAGCGGATGTGGCTCATGCAGCGCGCCGGCAAGATCGCGTTCATCATCAGCGGCCAGGGCCACGAGGGGGCGCAGGTCGGCACCACCTGGCCGATGCGCAAGGGGCAGGACTGGATGGCGCCGTACTATCGGTCCATCGCCAGCGCCTTGACCTTCGGCATGAGCGCCGAGGACATCATCACCGCCCACCTGGCAAAGGCCGACGACGTCAGCTCCGGCGGCCGGCAGATGCCCGGGCACTACGGCGGCGCGCCGTACAACATCGTCAGCCTCAGCTCGCCGGTCGGCACGCAGGTCCTCCACGCGGTCGGCATTGCCATGGGGGCCTGGGTCCGCGGCGACGACGTGGTCACCATGACCCAGTTCGGCGAGGGCACCAGCAACCAGGGCGAGATCCACGAGGCGATGAACTTCGCCGGGGTCCACAAGCTGCCGGTCATCTTCGTGTGCGAGAACAACGGCTACGCCATCAGCGTGCCGCTCGACCGGCAGGTGGCCGGCAGTTCCGTCGCGGCGCGCGCCGCCGGGTACGGCTTCCCCGGCGTGGTGGTGGACGGCGGTGACGTCCTCGGCTGCTACGCGGCGGCCAGGGAGGCCCACGAGCGGGCGCGCCGCGGAGAGGGACCGACGCTCATCGAGGCGCGGGTCGTGCGGCTGACGAGCCACTCCTCCGACGACGATCAGCGACGCTACCGCGACCCGACCGAGGTGGAGCGCCTCAAGGAGAACGACCCGATCCCGCTGTTCGCCCGCGAGCTGCGCGAGTCCGGCCTGCTGAACGACGAGATCGAGGAGCGGCTCCGGGCCGAGGTCAAGGCCGAGGTCAACGACGCGAACAAGCGAGCCGACGCGCGCCCGGAACCGACCACCGACGACGCGCACGAACGGGTCTACGCCGATCCCATCCCCGGCGGTGGGACGCCGACCCCGCTCACCGCGCTCGAGGGAGGCACCCACTGATGCCCGACCTCAACATCCTCGAGGCGATTCGCTCCGCCATGGACGAGGAGATGGAGCGCGACGAGCGGGTCATGGTCCTCGGCGAGGACGTCGGCAAGAAGGGCGGCGTGTTCGGGGCGACCGAGGGGTTATGGGCGAAGTACGGTGACAAGCGGGTGCTCGACACGCCGCTGACCGAGGGCATGATCGCCGGAGCGGCCATGGGCGCCGCGGTGTACGGGCTGCGACCGATCGCCGAGATGCAGTTCGCCGACTTCGTGTACCCGGCCTTCAACCAGATCGTGTCCGAGATCAGCCGGATCCACTACCGATCGAACGGGACCTTCACGGCGCCGATGGTGATCCGCATGCCGTACGGCGGCGGCGTCCACGGCGCGCTCTACCACTCCCAGTCGAACGAGGCGTACTTCACCGCGACCGTTGGCCTGAAGGTTGTCGCGCCGGGCACGCCGGCCGATGCCAAGGGCCTGCTGAAGGCCTCGATCCGGGATCCTGACCCGGTGATGTTCTTCGAGCACAAGAAGACGTACCGCCTCTTCAAGGCGGCGGTCCCCGACGGCGACACGGTGGTCCCCATCGGCAAGGCGGCCGTTGCTCGCGAGGGCAAGCACCTGTCGATTTTCTGCTACGGCTTCATGCGGACGGTCGCCCTCGAGGCTGCCGAGACGCTCGCCCGCGAGGACGGGGTGGAGGCCGAGGTCGTCGACCTCAGGACACTGCGGCCACTTGACCTGGATACGGTCCTGGCCTCGGTGTCGAAGACCGGCAAGGCGCTCGTCGTGCACGAGGCGAACCGCTTCGGCGGGTTCGGAGCCGAGATCGCCGCCGAGATCGGTGAGCGGGCCTTCGAGCACCTCGACGGGCCGGTGACGCGGCTCGCCGGGCCGGAGGTTCCCGGTGTCCCCTACCATCACAGCCTGGAAGACTGGTTCATGGTCGGGCCGGCGCGTGTGGTCGAGGCCGCACGGGCACTGGCGGCGTACTGAGTGGACGTCGTGGCCCGTTCCGTGCTCGTGTGGCGAGCGACGCGTCGGACCGGCCGCGGCTCGGCGGCCGTGGCGCTCTCCGAACGAGCGATTCGGCGGGGCAGATCGCCGACGAGGGCTCTCGACCCACATGACGCTACCCTGACGAGCAGGCACACGAATCACTGAGTCGACCACGAAGGAAGGCGCCGAACCGATGGCAACCACGATCAAGATGCCCCAGCTTGGGGAGTCCGTCACCGAAGGCACGATCGAGCGCTGGCTCGTCTCCGAGGGCGACACGGTCGAGCAGTACGACCCGCTCTTCGAGGTCGTCACCGACAAGGTCAACGCCGAGGTGCCCGCCGAGGTCGCCGGCACCATCGCAAAGATCCTCGTGAGCGACGGAGAGACCGTGGCGGTCGGCACCCCGGTCGCCGAGATCGAGACCGATGGCGCCGGGGCGGCGACGGAGGCCCCGGCAGAAGCGCCGGCCGCAGCCGAGCAGCCGGCAGCCGAGCAGCCGGTAGACGCCCAGGCGTCGGCGGAGGCGTCCGCGCACGAGGCCGCGCCGGCCCCGCAGGCCGAGGCGCCCGCCCAGCCAGTCGCGGCTCAGCCACAGGAGGCCACTCCGTCAGCCGACGCGCCGGCCCAGCCGGCAGCGCCGGCCGAGACAACCGCGCAGCCCGTTGCGGCGCAGGCTGCGCCGTCGGACGGCGATGGTGCAGCGGCACGGATGACGCCGGCGGTCCGACGCCTGGTTCGCGAGCACGGCATCGATATCAACCAGGTCACCGGCACCGGCGCCGGCGGGCGCGTGACGCGCGACGACGTCCTGGCCTTCATCGAGAAGGGTTCGCAGGCCGCACCAGCCCCGCAGTCGGCTGCACCGGCGGAGTCAGCCGCCGCACCGACCCCCGCTCCCGCGGCTCCCGCGCCGGCTGCCGCGCCGGCTCCGGCGCCCGCCGCACAGCCGCAGC
>DATAKU010000052.1:0-13295 GCA_036261425.1 Candidatus Limnocylindria bacterium
TCGGAGCCGTGGCGTCGCTCACGTGGAGGCCTCCTGCTGCGGCCGTGACGCCGATCCAGCCCCCGACGCTCGTTGGAGCGCTGCCGCGAGCTCGGTGGGACGGATCGGCTTGCTGATGTAGTCGTTCATGCCCGCGGCCAGACACGCCTCCCGATCGCCGGCCATGGCATTCGCCGTCATGGCCACGATCCACGGCGAGCCATCCGTCCAGCGGGCGCGGATCCGGCGCGTGGCCTCCAGGCCGTCGAGCTCGGGCATTTGGACGTCCATCAGGACGACGTCGAACGGCTGCCGCTCGAGCTCCGTGATGGCCTCCAGCCCGTCGTTGGCCACCATCGGCTGGTAGCCGAGCTGGGCGAGCAGGCGCAGGGCGAGCTTCTGGTTCACCGGATTGTCCTCGGCCAGCAAGATCCGGAGCGGATGCCCCTGCCCGAGCAGGGCGGACGCGGGGTGGTCGGATCGGGCTGACGGCTCGGGTGCCGCCTCGCCGAGAAGGACGGTGGCCAGCGTGTCATGCAGCGACGACGGCTTGACCGGCTTGGCCAGCCAGGCATCGATCGACGACATCTCGCGGTCCCGCAGCCCGATCGACGAGAGGATCACGACCGGCAGCCGCGTCTCGCGGCCGTCGCCCGTCAGCGCGCCGATCCGCTCGGCCAGCTCCAGGCCGTCGATGTCGGGCATCAGCAGGTCACACAGGGCGACGTCGAATCGCTCACCGCCGGCTACCCACTCCAGCGCCTCGGCGGGCAGGCCGGTCTCCTTGGGGATCATTCCCCACCGGGCGGTCTGCGCGACGAGGATGCGGCGATTGGTCGCGTTGTCGTCGACGATGAGGACCTTGCGCCCCCGCAGGTCCGCGTCGATGCGGGCTGGCCGGCTGGGCGCTACGGCGTCTGCTGCGGCTGACGGCAGGCGTACCACCAGGCGGAAGGTGCTCCCCTCCCCCGCCACGCCGCTGCTGTCAGCGGTGAGCTCCCCGTCCATCAGCTCGGCGATGCGACGGCTGATGGCGAGGCCAAGGCCCGTTCCGCCGTAGCGTCGCGCAATCGACGCGTCGACCTGGCTGAACGACTGGAACAGCTTGCCCATCGCCTCGGACGGGATGCCGATGCCGGTGTCGCTGACGTCGATGTGGATGGCCCAGCGGTCGGGACCATCCCGGCCGTCCGGGCCAAGCCGACTGCCGCCGACCGTCATGAGGACCTCGCCGCGCTCGGTGAACTTCACCGCGTTCGACAGCAGGTTCAGCAGCATCTGGCGCAGCCGCCCCGCATCTCCGACCAGGTTGGCCGGCAGCTCCTCGTCGATCGAGTACGCCAGCTCGAGTCCCTTGCGGGCCGCCGCGGGGGCCAGGATGTCGAGCGACGCCTCGACGGTCTCTCGAAGCACGAACGGGCGTGCTTCCAGGTCGACGCGGCCCGCCTCGATCTTCGAGAAGTCGAGCACGTCGTTGATGATCGTCAGCAGCGCGTCGCCGGACGTCCGGATGGTCTCCGCGAACTCGCGCTGCTCGTCGTCGAGCGGCGTGTCGAGCAGCAGGCCGCTCATGCCGATGACCGCGTTCAGCGGCGTCCGGATCTCGTGGCTCATGGACGCCAGGAAGTTGCTCTTCGCTTCGTTGGCCTGCTCCGCAACCTGGCGGCTCTCCTGGGCCTCCGTGAACAGGCGTGCGTTCTCGAGCGCGATGGCCGCCTGCTGCGACAGGCCGACCAGGAAGCTGAGATCGGCGTTCGTGAACCGCTCGGCGCTCCCGACGCGCCAGACGGCGAGAATGCCGGCGACCTCGCCACGCACCTTGAGGGGCGCGGCCATGAGGCGGTCGTCCTCGTCACCGGTGCCCGGGATGGTGACCGCCCGCTCGTCGGCGGCGGTGCTGTTCACGACCTCCGGACGACCGGTGACCGCCACGTCACCGATGATGCCGATCCCCGGCGCGATCGCGTCGGCACGGACCTCATCGGCGATGTGGCCCAGCGCGACGATGGCGCGCAGCCTGTCATCGGCGTCGGAGGGAAGGTAGACGGCGCTGGTGTCGGCCCTGAGCAACGCCTTGGCACGGTCGGCGATGAGCTCCAGCACCACTGACAGCTTGAGGGTGGCCGACATCTCGCGGCCGACGTCGGCGAGCGCCTCCATTTCCTCCGCGCGGCGCCGCGTCTCATCGTAGAGGCGGGCGTTCTGCACGGCCACCCCGACGTTGGCGGCGATGGTCGAGAGCAGCCGCTCGTCGGATTCGCCGAACCGTCCCTCCACCTTCGTGCTCTGGATGCTGATGACGCCGATGGCCCGATCTCCCGCGAGGATCGGAACGCCCAGCCAGGACTTCGCCAGCGTCCCTCGACCCCGTTCCCCGAGCCTGGCCCAGTCCTCGTCGCGATTGAGGAGCAGCGGCTGGCGGCGCTCCAGCACGCGGGAGGTCAGTCCCTCGCCGACCTTCAGCGGCTCCTGCGGCTCGTGCTCGCCATCCTCGACGTAGTACGGGAACTGGATCTCGCCGGCCTCTTCGTCCACCAGCGCGACGTAGGCGATGTCGGCCTCGAACGCCTCGCGCATCTTCTCGCCCACCAGCGCGAGGAGCGGCGCCACCTCCAGCTGGGCGCTGATGGCCTCCCCAACCGCGTTGATCGTCGCCAGCTCGGCGACCCGTCTCCGCGTCTCGTCGATGAGCCGCCCGGTCCGGAGCGCCACGCTAAGGCTGGCCGCGATGGTCGACAGGAGCGAGACGTCGCGCTCGTCGAATGCGTGCTCGCGATCCAGATTCTGGAGCGAGATGACGCCAAGCATCTCCTCGCCGACGAGGAGCGGCGCGAAGATCGCGGACCGGGCGGGCTCGCCGACCAGCTGCTCGGGCTGCCCGAGCTCCATGCCGCGCGCGCGCAGATCGTGCGTGATGAGAAGGGGTTCATGGGTCTCGATGACGTGCTTGCGGAAGCCCATCACGGGCCGCTCTTCGATCGGGAACCGCTTCCCACGCTCCAGCGTGAACGGGAACTGCATCGTGCCGCGCTCGCGGTCGTAGACCGCGATATCGACCACCTGGGTGTCGAACACATCGCTCGCCCGCTCACCGACCAGCTCGTACATCGCCTGCACGTCGAGCTCGGCGGCCAGGCCCTGCTGCACGCTGTTGACGATCGCCAGCTCCGCGGCTCGGCGGTCCGTCTCCGCCAGCAGCCGCTTCGTCTCGTCGAAGAGCCGCGCATTCTCCAGCGCCACTGACAGGCTGGAGGAGAGCGTCGTGAGGAGGCGCACGTCCGATTCAGTGAAGGCGTCCTCGCGGTCCAGATTCTGAAGTGAGATAACGCCGCGCGCCTCGCCACCTGCGACGAGAAGGGGCGCGAACAGCGCCGACAACGGCGTCTCACCCTGGATGGCTCCGGGTTGGCCGTGCTCCGCGGCGGCCTCACTCGCGTTCGAGTTGATGAGCAGCGGCGCGCGAGTCGCGACAACCGTCCGGCGGAAGCCGACGAGGGGGATCGGCTCGTCTGGGAACCGCTCCCCACGCTCGATGGTGTACGGGAAGTGAACCAGGCCATCGCCCCCGTCGAGGATGGCGATGTCGACCACCTGCGCGTCAAAGATCTCCTGGATCTTGTCGCCGACCAGGTCGTACATCGCCTGCATGTCGAGGTGTGCAGCGAGGCCCTGCTGGACGCTGTTGACGACAGCGAGCTCCGCGGCCCGTTCGTCCGTCTCGGCCAGCAAGCGCTTCGTCTCCTCGAACAGCCGCGCGTTCTCGAGGGCCACGCTGAGGCTGGCCGCGAGCGTGCCGAGCAGGCGGACATCCTGGTCGGTGAACGCGTTCACCCGGTCGAGATTCTGGATCGAGATCCGGCCGCGTGCCTCGCCACCGACGATCATCGGCACCAGCAGGACCGACAACGCAGGCTCCCCCTGGACGACCGTCGACTTGCCCCCGGCAGCCCATGCCGGGACGTCATTGATGAGCAGCGGCCGGCGAGTCTCGATGACCTCCCGCGACATCGCGGAGGCGGCGAGGGGCACCGGCTCGTCGGGAATGCGGACGCCTCTCTCGATCCCGTAGGGGTGGTTCACCACGCCGGTGGCCGCATCGTAGATCCCGATGTCCACTACCTGCGCATCGAAGATCTCCCGGATCTTGTCGCCGACCAGGTCGTACATCGCCTGCATGTCGAGGTTCTCGGCCAGGGCCTGCTGCACGCTGTTGACGATCGCCAGCTCGGCTGCGCGCTCGTCGCTCTGGGTCAGGAGCCGCTTGGTCTCGCTGAAGAGGCGGGCGTTCTCGAGGGCCACGCCCATGCTCGACGCAAGCGTGCCGAGCAGGCGCTCGTCGCCATCGGTGAAGAAGTTCTGCTCCAGGGACTCGAGCGCGATGACGCCGATCACGCGCTCTCCGGCGAAGATGGGGACCCCCAGCCAGCTCTGGGTCTCGAAGCCCGAGGTGATCGCCCCCCGTTCGATCGATTCCTGGGACGTTCTCAGCCGCAACGGGCGCCGGGTCCGGATGATCTCCGACGTCAGCCCCTGTCCCATCGGCACCGGGGGCATCTCGTCGCGCACGCCCTCCTCGACCGAGTACGGGAAGCTGATCAGGCCCGTCGCCTCGTCGTAGATGCCGATGAATATCGAGTTGGTCGAGAAGACCTGCCGGATGCGCTCACCGACGAGGTCGACGATGGCCGAGAACTCGAGCTGGCGGGCAAGCGCCGCCCCGATGTCGTTGACGAGCGCCAGCTCCTCGTTGCGCTGGCGCGTCTCCTCGATCGCCCGGGCACGCGTCAGGGCCGTGGCGATGTGCTGCGCCACGAAGGTGAGAACCTCGAGATCGTCGGGGGTGTGCGGCGGCTCGCCCTCGTAGCTCTGCGTGACGACCACCCCGATGGTGTGGCCGTCCGCCTTCAGCGGAGCAGCGAGCCAGTCGACCGAGGTGACGCCGACGGCGCTCACCTCGCCGCGCGCAACCATCTCCGCCTGCTCATCGGCCAGATACATCACCGGTTCGCCGCTGCGGATGACATGACCCGTGAACCCGGCGGCCTCCCCTACGCCGATCGGCTCCCACACGGTGGGATCCGGGATGTCGGTGTCAACCTTGTCCCGATAGAACGGGTAATTCACCAGGCCGCGCCGCTCGTCGTACAGCGCGATGTAGAAGTTGTCCGCGTACATGAGCTCGCCGACCACGCGATGCACGGCCTCGTAGAAGGCCGTCATGTCCTCGGCGGCGCTGGCCGTCTCGGCGATGCGGAAGAGGGCGCTTTGGATCCGCTCGGAGCGCTCGAGGCGTTTGGCGCGTGCCTCGAGTTCCGCGATACGCCGCCGTGCGTCGGTGAGCTCGTCGCTCGCCGCTGCGTCGCTCAGCGCGTCATGCCCCTTGGCCTGCCGATGCTCGGGAATGGTGATCGGCCCTCCGATGACGCCGGGTGGCCGATCGGCCCCGCGACGACCGGCCCATTGTTGCCGATGCGCGTCGGCGCGTCGAGGGTTCCGTGGCGTCAGGGACCGGTCGGTGCGCCGGCGGCGACGAGCCCCTCGAAGCCACCGGCGTCGACGACGTCGGTGAAGCCGAGCTCGCGCATGATCTGCGCGGCCTGTGCCGACCGATTCCCGGTCCGGCAATAGAGCAGGTAGCTGCCGCCCCGGTCCAGGGCGGCGATCCGGTCGCGGAAGTCCGGCGCGCTGAGGTCGACGTTCATCGCCCCGGCGACCATGCCGGTCGCCGTCTCGGCGGGGGTGCGCACGTCGATCACGGTGCGCTCGTCGAGCTGAGCGACGGCGTCGGCGGCGGTGATGGTGCGCACGCCGGTGGTGGCCGGCGCGCTGCACGCTCCGAGTGCGACCAGGGTGCCGAGGAGGAGGATGGTGGCGAGGGGACGGCGCACGGGGGTTTCTCCTGGATCGGTGACGGACGGGCAGCCTGATGGTACGCCTCCGGCCGGAGGGACGTTCCCCCACCGCCCGACTGGCGTAAGGTGACGCGCATGACCAGCGACACGCCCGTGGCATACGCGTTCTACCCCAGTCTGGCGGCCGAGACCGACGTTCCGCGCCGGGGCATTCACAGCCAGACGCTCTCGGATCAGGACGGCGTCGAGCTCGTCCTCTTCGCGATGGCCGCCGGCGAGCGGCTGTCGGAGCACACCTCCGCCAGGGCAGCGATCGTGCACGTCCTGCAGGGAGACGGGACGCTCACCGTCGCCGGCGACGATCATCCCCTCGCGCCCGGAGCGTGGCTGCGCATGGCCGCACGGACCCCGCACGCCATCGTCACCGATGGCGGGATGATCTTCGCGCTCTACCTGCTGCCGCCGGCATGAAGGTCCACGGCATCGTCTGGGTCGGTGTCCGCACCGCGGCGTTCGCGGAGTCCCTCGCCTTCTTCCGCGATGTGCTCGGCGTGCCGATGGAAGAGCTCGAGCCCGGATTCGGATGGAGCCGGATGCCGAACACCTCGCAGCTCGAGCTGTTCGGGCCGGATGACCGCGACCACGCCCACTTCACTACCGGCCCGGTCCCCGAGTTCCTCGTGGACGACCTGCCGGCGGCGCTCGAGGAGCTTCGTGCGGCCGGCGTCGAGGTCCTGGGCCAGCCGGTCATCAACGGGCGCGACGGGTGGCTCCACTTCCGCGCTCCCGACGGAAACGTCTACGGCCTGACGGCCGGCGCGCAGTACTTCCGCCCGGGGTCGTGACGCGACGAGTCGGCGGTGCTCGCGGACCGATGAACGGGTCGTCGTGCCCCAGTAGGAGGACGGCTCGGCGGACGGCGCGTCCCAGCCTACCGTCGCTCGCCGGGGACCCCCAGCGTGACCGCCGCGGCTACGGTCGCCGTGGCCAGCGCGAGCGCCTGACCTGCCGACAACGTGCCGTCGCCCGCCAGCGCCTGCGTCGCGCCGCTCGGGATGGCGGCCATGATCACCGGCACCAAGGTCCAGGCCAGCACCAGCACCGTCGGCGCCGTGGCGCCGGGGAGCCGCAGCCAGCGCGTCACCACCGCCGTGAGGACACCGAGGAACGCGGCAAGCAGCAGGATCAGGATGAGGGCCGGCTGATCGCGCGCACCGGACGCGTCCACCAGCCGGACGATCCCCTGGTAGGCGGCCGCCACGCCGATGGCCAGCAGCAGGCCCAGCAGGCCGGCCCGTGCGCCGATCACGCCACCGTCTCCGGCGCGAGCCGCTCGGCGAGGCCGCGGGCGATGCGATACGACTTGCCCGCGCCCATCACCAGCACCGCGTCGCCGTCGGCCAGGTGCTCCGCCACGTACTCCGTGGTGGTCGCGACGTCACCGACCGCGATGGCCGGCACGCCCGACGCCCGCTCGATGGCATCGGCCAGCGCTTCGGCCGAGGTAGCGGCCATCGCCTCGGGCGTGTCGCGCGACGCGAAGATGTCGGCGACCACGACCTCGTTGGCATCGGTGAAGGCGGTCGAGAAGGCGTCGAGCAGCAGGGCGGTGCGCGAGTACATGTGCGGCTCGAAGACCGCCCACAGGCGCCGATCCGGCCCGACCATCTGACGCGCGGCGGCGAGGGCGGCGCGCACCTCGGTCGGGTGGTGGCCGTAGTCGTCGTAGATCGTCACCCGCGGAGTATCGGCGATGAGCTCCATCCGCCGCCCGGCTCCCGGGAACGTGCGCAGCGCGTCGGCGAGGCGCTCCAGGTCGGCACCGAGGGACCGGGCCAGGATGAGCGCAGCGGTGGCATTCAGGACGTTGTGGTCGCCCGCCAGCGACATCTCGAAGCGGTAGTCGAACAGCGTGAATGCCGTGCCGGACGTGTTGCGCAGCACCTGGGCGGCCATGATGTCGCCGCCCGGGCCGTAGCGCAGGACGCGTCCGGGCCAGTCGCCGAGGCGCTCCACCAGCTCCATGGCGCCGGCGTCCGGTGCCGCCACCAGCAGCTGACGCCCGTTCAGAGCGGGGTGGCTGCCCATGCCGCGCACGAAGCGCTCGAAGCTGTCCATCACCGCGGACCGATCGGCGAAGAAGTCCGGATGGTCCATCTCCACGTTCGTGACGATGGCGCCTGCCGGGTGATAGTTGAGAAAGTTGTCGCCGAACTCGTCGGCCTCCACGACGAACGGAGCTCCGTGACCGGCACGGACCGATGCGCCCCAGGTCTCGACCGACGCGCCCACCTCGACGGTCGGGTCCAGGCCGGCTCCGACGAGCAGGTGCCCGAGGAGCGCCGTGGTGGTCGACTTGCCGTGCGTGCCGGCCACGCCCAGCCCGATCCGCCCGGGCGCGTCCATCAACTCGCCCAGCAGCGCCTGCCAGGTGACGACCGGGATCCCGTGAGCGACGGCCGCCTCGAGCTCCGGATGGTGCGGCACGGCTCGGATGGCTGGACTGATGGCGACGCGATCGACGGCCTCGACGTGTGCGGGGTCGTGCCCGACCACGTATCGGATGCCGGCCGCGTCGAGTGGCGGGGTGTACGGCGACGGGGCGTCGGCGTCGCAGCCGTCCACCGTGGCGCCGGCATGGTCGAGCAGCACGGCCGTGCCGGCGGCACCCGATCCCGCGATGCCGATGACATGGATGCGCTCGCCGGTCCGGACCACTCCCCTACCCCTCCGCCACCAGACGGGTCGCCAGGTCCAGGGCCGCCATCGCCGAGGCGCGCTTGTTGCCGGCACGGTCGTGCGGCCAGGTGTGGCGCTCGACCACCGCCCTCCCGTCCCGGAGCGCGGCGGCCACGTAGGTCAGCCCGACCGGCTTGTCATCGCTGCCGCCGTCCGGCCCCGCGATCCCGGTGACCGCCACGGCGATCCGCGCCACCGCGAAGCGCGCCAGCGCGCCGCTCGTCATGGCCTCGGCGACCTCCGCCGAGACGGCGCCGACGCGCTCGATCAGCTCCTCGGGCACGTCGAGCAGGTCGTCCTTCACCGCGTTCGAGTAGCTGATGATGCCGCCGAGGTAGTGGTCGCTGGCCTTCGGGATCTGGGTGATGACATGACCGATGAGCCCGCCGGTGCACGACTCCGCGCTCGCCATCTGCCAGCCGCGTCGCACGAGCGCGCGACCGAGCCGCTGCGCGGCGGTCTCGAGCTCGGCGTCGGTGGGCGGACGGTTGCTCATCGGTCCCTCGTCGGTGGCGCTATCGGTAATTCGTGAACTGCAGGGCGACCGGGTAGTCGAGCGACTTCAGGTCGGCGATGACCGCCTGGAGCTCGTCCTTGCTCTTCGCGCTGACCCGCACCGCGTCGCCCTGGATCACCGGCTTCGTCTTCGGGAATGCCTCGCGGATCCGCTTCGACAGCTCCTTGGCTTGCTCGCTCGTCAGGCCGCGCTTCAGGCCCACGTGCTGCCGCACGGTGCCGCCCGACGCCGGCTCGATCTTGCCCCAGTCGAAGATCTTCAGGCTCAAGCTGCGGCGCACGGCCTTCGACTCGAGCAGGTCCTTCGCCGCGGCGGCGCGGTACTCGTCGTCGGCGGTGAGGGTGATGCCGTCCTTGCCCAGCTCGAAGGCGACCTTGCTGCCCTTGAAGTCGTAGCGCGTGGCGATCTCCCGTCGCGCCTGGTCCAGCGCGTTCACCAGCTCCTGCTGGTCGAAGTCGCTGACGACGTCGAACGATGACTCTGCGGCCATGGCTCCTCCAGTTCCTCCGCCTCGACCGTTGCTGGCCGGGGCTCTGCTACTCCGCGATGCTGACCCGCCACTCGACGACCTCGCCGGCGCCGCCCATGGTCCCCAGGTCGACGCCGTTGACGCGGACGCGCACCGCACCGGCGTTCCCGGCCCGGATGCGCACGTCCGTCGCGGCGTTGAGCTCGATCGTCTCGCCGTCCGCCGCGATCCCGCCCGACACGTCGGCCAGCGCCGTGCCGTCCTCCTCCACCTCGAGGTAGGAGCCGCCTCCGCCGATGGTCAGCACGGCGGTCAGACCGTCGCCAGCGGTGACGGTGACCCGTCGGGTCACCGGGTCGCCACTCGGCGGCGTGACGGTGACGTCCCAGGTGCCGGCCGCCAGTGCCAGGGAGCTGGTGAACGCCCCGCTCTCGTCGGCGGTGAGCGTGGCGGGCTCCGGCGCCGCCGGATCGGTGGGAGCCAGGTCCACGGCGCTGCCGCCGCCGTCGGTCACGGTGAAGTCGAGCGCCGGTGCGGCGACGAGGCTGGCGGCGACGGTGACCGTGCCTCCCGGCGTGGTGGTGCCGCTCACGGCAACCGGGCTCGCGGTCGTGGCGTCGGCAGCGGGCTCGTTGACGACCAGCGCCACGGCCCCAGGCGTCGGGCTGGCCTCGTCCTCAGTTGCGACCGTTACCCGGCGCTCCTCCGTCGCCGACGAGCGGCCGGTGACCGGATCCTCGGCCACGATGCTGATGACGTTCGAGCCGGGCACCAGCGACACGGTGGCCTCGAAGTAGCCGGTGGCGTCGGCGGTCACCGTCGGGTTCTCGCGCAGCCCGGAGAAGGTGACGGTGGCGTTCTCCGCCGTCTCGCCCCGGACCGTGATCGTGAGCTCGGTGTGCCGGCTGACGTTCCCTGGCGGGTCGATGATGCGCAGGTCGGGGGTCCGGGCAAAGTTGACGAACTCGTACGCAAGCCACACGACGAAGGCGCCGACCAGGATCGTCAGGATGGCCGCGCCGATGGCGGCCGGCGTCACGACGAACGCCCGCGCCCGACGCGCCGCCAGCGGCCGCGGTGGTACCGCCTGGGACTGCCGCTCCGGGCCCGACGGCGCGGTCTCGAGTCGGTAGAGATCGATCAGGTACTCCGGATCCAGGCCGAGGTAGGCGCCGTAGTTGCGGAGGAAGCCCTTGGTGTAGACGGCGCCCGGCAGCTCTCGGTATTCGCCGCGCTCGAGGGCCGACAGGTAGCGCTCCCGGATCTTCGTCTCACGCTCGACGCGAGGCAGGTCGACGCCCTTTGCCTCGCGCGCCGCCCTGAGCACCTCGCCCAGCTTGTGGACCTGGTCGGTCATTCGTCGAGGTCCTCGTCGGGCGCGACGTCACCTCCCCAGCCATCGGGCGTCACGAGAACCTCGCGGAACCGGCTGCCATCCGCCGGCCCCACGATCCCGCGGTCCTCCATCTGGTCCAGGATGCGCGCCGCCCGCGCATAGCCGATGCGCAGCCGGCGCTGCAGCAGCGAGGCGGACGCCTTGTCCGATCGTCGGACGATGTCGATCGCCTGGCCGAGCAGGGCATCGGCATCGTCGTCCTCGTCCTCCCCCGGCGTGCCTCCCGGCTTGCCATCACGCTTCGGGGCGGTGATCTCTGGCCGGTACTGCGGTCCACCCTGGGCGCGCCAGTGACGCGCCACGGCCTCGATCTCCGGATCGGTCACGAGGACGCCCTGGAGCCGGACCGCGCGCGGCGCGTCGATCGGCTGGTAGAGCATGTCGCCCCGGCCCAGCAGGTCCTCGGCGCCGGTCGTGTCGAGGATCGTGCGCGAGTCGACGCCCGAGGTCATGGCGAAGGCGATGCGTGACGGGATGTTCGCCTTGATGAGCCCGGTGATGACCTGGACCGAGGGCCGCTGCGTCGCGACGACAAGGTGGATGCCGGTGGCGCGCGCCAGCTGCGCGATGCGCGTGATGGTGGCCTCCACCTCGTAGGCACTGACCATCATGAGGTCGGCCAGCTCGTCGATGATGATGACGATGTAGGGCATGCGCGCCTCGCCCGGCCGCAGCGCCTCGTTGTACCCGGCGATGTTCCGCACGCCGCGGGCGGCGAACTCCGCGTATCGGCTCTCCATCGTCCCGACCGTCCACTTCAGGGCGTTGACCGCCTTGTCCGGCTCGGTCACCACCTCGGTCAGCAGGTGCGGGATGCCCTTGTACTGCGCCAGCTCGACGCGCTTCGGGTCGATGAGGATGAACTTCACCTCGGCCGGGGTGGCGTTCATCAGGACGCTGTCGATGATGGCGTTGACACACACGCTCTTGCCCGAGCCGGTGGCGCCGGCAATGAGCATGTGCGGCATCTTGGCCAGGTCGGCGCTGAAGGGCTGGCCGGCCACGTCCTGGCCCAGCGCGAACGCGAGCTTCGACCGCTCGCTCATCTCGGCGAAGTTGCGGCTGGCCAGGACCTCCTTCAGCGTCACCAGGTCGAAGGCGCTGTTGGGGATCTCGACGCCGACGTACGGCTCGCCGGGGATGGGCGCCTCGATCCGGATGCTGCGGGCCGACAGCGCCAGGGCAAGGTTGTCGGACAGTCCCTCGATCCGGCTCAGCTTGATGCCCGGCTCCACGTCGAGGGCGTACTGGGTGACGACCGGGCCCTCCTGGATGCGCGCCACCTTCACGCCGATGCCGAAGTGGGCCAGCGTCTCGCGGATGCGCTGCCCCTTGGCGGTGAGGTCCATCTGGGCCGCGCTGGACTCGGGGGCGTCGGCCAGGAGCTCCAGCCGTGGCAGCTCCCAACTGCGCTGGACCGATTCGAGCGCGGCGTCCGCGACTTCCTCCGCCGCGGCCTGGGCCAGCGCGGCGGCCTCCTCCTGCTCCAGGTCGACGCTCGCCGGGTGAGCCGGACCCTCGCCGTTGGACTCGCCACCGTCGGGCCCCGATGCCGGGGTGGCGAGCGACGGCGGCACGGGCGGGATCGCCGCGCGCGGGCCGCCATTGGGGGCGGCGGGTCGCTCCCGCCGGACGATGACCGGCGCCTCGTCGTCGAAGTCGTGGCCGCCGGCCAGCCGATCGCGGACGCGGTCGATGAGTCCGGCGCGTGGCTCCGCCTCGGCGGCGTGCGTCTCGCGCGCGGCCCGGGCGTCCTCCGCACGCGGCCGCCTGGCGCTCGTGCGCCGGCTCGCCTGGGCTTCGCGCTCCAGTCGCTCGTCCCGCTCGGCGAGGTACGCGGCGATGAGGTCACCGATCGTCATGTTGAAGTAGAGCAGCAGCCCGACCACGGCCAGCAGGACCAGGACGATCCAGGCCCCGGCCGTCCCCACCGCGCCCTCCAGGACGGCGCTGACCGCCAACCCGATCGCGCCGCCGCCCTGCCCGGTCTCGACCGCCTCCGCTCCCCCGCCGACGCCGAGGTGGAACATGCCGAGCAGCGCCAGCGCCATGAGCGCGGCCCCGGACGCGGCCATCCAGCGCTCTGCGGGCAGCGACTTCATCCAGAGCATGAGGGCGAATCCGGCCAGCAAGGGCCCGGCGAACGCGATCCCCCACCCCAGCGTGGTCGAGAGCAGCTCGTGCCAGGGCCTGACGATGGCGCCGGCATCGGGCGCGAACAGAGCGATGACGCTCAGGATGGCGAGGAAGACCAGCGCCAGCGCCGCCGCTTCCCGCAGGAAGCGGGCACTGATCACGAACGGCGTCGTCTGGCGACGGCGCCGCGTGGTCCTGCGACGGGTG
>DATAKU010000055.1:0-3396 GCA_036261425.1 Candidatus Limnocylindria bacterium
GTCGGACGGCGACGATCGCGATCGAGGCACCGCCGAGTCGGGCGCGGTCGGGCCCACGCGAGCCGTTCGACCCGTGGCGCGACGGCCCCACAGCGCCCCGCCCGGCCGCCGAGGTGCTCGACTTCGGGCGTTACGCGGGGTGGCGCATCGCCGACCTCGTGCGCCATGACCCCGACTACGTGCGCTGGCTGAGCCGCCACTCGACCGGGGTGCGCTTCCTCGAGACGATCGCCCGCTGCCTGCCCGGCGACGCGAGCGTCGGCCGCCGCTCGAGCTACGTCGGGTGAGGTGACCCGCCCTCCGACACCGAGGTGACGGTGGCGCCCCAGTCGGCTGGAGCGAGGTCGGCGACGGACTCGGTGAAGACCCAGGTCCTCCCGGCGTAATCGGTGGCGCTGTACTGGCGTTCGCCGTAGGGATAGTCACCGATGTCCGTCACGCGCGCCCCGGCCCGCTCGGCTCGCGCCCGGTGGGCGTCGATGCCCGCCACCCGGACCATGACATGGTCCGCACCGACGGCCACGTCTCCGGCAACGATCGCGATCGCCGCCGTCGGTCCCACCGACACCTGGGCGCGGTGCGCACCGACCTGCCAGCGAAGCCTGAAGTCGAACGCATCGGCGAGCCAGGCCACCGCCTCGGACACCGATGGATAGGCGATGACCGGGATCAGGACGTCGGTCGGCATCGACCGGTTGTGGATCACCCCGCGGTCCTCCCGTGCGCCGTGGTGCCGCGCCGATGGTGGGTGCGCTGCGGCGGAGACTGGCGGGCCCGACCGGATTCGAACCGGCGATCTCCAGCGTGACAGGCTGGCATGTTAGGCCACTACACCACGGGCCCGCGGGGAGCGACGGTGGCCGAGCATACCAGAGATCCGCGACCGCTTCAGATGGCGCTTCCTGCCCGTCGCGCCAGGACCAGGCGGGCCGCGGCCAGCCCGTAGCCCAGGGCCCCCACGGCCGCTGCGGCCGCGGCCAGCAGGAGGATCGGCGCCATCGCCGGGTTGACTGCGGCGCTGGTGGCAGCGGCCGCGCTGAGGGCCAGGCAGAGCGCCGCCAGCACCCCCGCCAGCAGGATTGCCGCGGTCTGGCTCCACCGCCGCCGCCGACGCAGCCCGAGCAGGATCAGCAGGTGCACGGCGCCGAGCCCAAGGAACCCCGTGGACACCGCCGTCACCGCCGCGCTCAGTGCCTCGGTGTCGATGGCGAGCGGCGGAAGGGCCCGCTCCACGCCCTCGACGCCGGCGGCGGCCAGGAGCACACCCGCGGCACCCAGGATCAGCCAGAGCCCCGCGCCGATGCCCAGGATGGCGCCCGCCATCGGCGGGCCTAGCGGGATCCGCGCAGGAGCAGCAGTGCGGCCGCGCCGAACACGACCGTGGCGATACCGAGCGCCACGGCCACCACCGCATCAGGTGGCGCGTTGATCACCGCCAGCACCGTCCCGACCAGCGCCAGGAGTGCCGCGATGCCGGCCAGCACGCCGGTCAGCATTCGCGACCGGGCGACCCCGGCCAGCACGGCGACGCCCCCAGCCGCCAGCCCTATGCCCAGGAGCAGGAACAGGGCACCGGCGGCCGCGGGCAGCACGATGAGCGAGCCGAGGTTCGGTGGCGGATCGGAACCGTACCGCGAGCCCATGGTCAGGGCCATGGCGATGACGCCGATGCCGGTGATGGCCAGGGCGATCCCGCCCACCACCACGGCCACGGTCGCGGCGGCCGTCGCATCGCCGAGATGCGCGGGCGCCAGGGTGTGCTGGGTCCGTGCGCGTGCCCCGGTGCGGGACGCGGCGGCCACGGGTCGTCGGCTGGTCATCGGCGACGGATTGTACGCGCTGGGCGCGGACCCGCGCACAGAGGGCGCTATCCTCGGGCCAGGATGCCCTACCAGCTGCCACCGGATCGGCGCACCGAGCGACGCGAGCGCATCGGCCGCTGGATCGGGTTCGGCTTCGCCGCACTGCTCGTCGCCCTGGTGGCCTACTTCGGCTACGTCGGCTACGAGGGCTCGCGCCAGCTCGCGGATGCCCCGAACCCATCTCGTGACTGCCGCACACCGGCGACACTGGGCTGGACGTACGAGGCCATCAACTACGACATCGCCGCCGATGTTGCCGTCGCCTCCCAGGCCGATCCCACCGAGTGCGCCACCAGCGGACCGCCCGCCGGGGACGCGCTGACCGGTGCCGACGGCGTGCCGCTCGCCGGCTGGTACGTTCCCGCCGGCAGCGGTGCCGCGCCGACGTCGGCGACCGTGGTCCTCGCGCATGGGTGGGGCGGCAACAAGAGCACGATGCTCGACCGCGCCGCGGTCCTCCACGAGGCGTACAACCTCGTCCTGTTCGACTTCCGCAACCACGGCCAGAGCGGCGAGGCCCCCACCACGCAGGGCGTTCGCGAGGCCGGCGACCTGCGCGCCGTCCTGGACTGGCTCCAGGCGACGAAGGCGCCGGAGCAGGTGGCGCTGTTCGGCGTCTCCATGGGCGGCGCATCGGCTCTCAGCGTCGCCGACGACGACGAGCGGGTCGACGTGCTCGTCGTCGAGTCCACCCATGCGACGCTGGCGAACGCCGCCCAGGCGCGGCTGGACCAGGCGGGGTACCCGCTCTCGCTGCCCGGCAGCTGGGCGATCCTGCTGGGGTCGCTGCTGCGGACCGGGGAGGACGTCAGCGCCGCCGACCCGATCGCCGCGGCGTCCCGCCTCGACGGACAGCCGGTGCTGTTCATCCACGGCGACCTGGACGACAGCATCGGCCCGACCGACGCCGAGGACCTGCGGGCCGCTGCCGCGGAGGCCGGATCCCCGGCCGAGCTGCAGCGCTGCCCGACGGCCGGTCACGGCGGCGCCCCGACGGCCTGCCCGGAGGAGTACCCGGGCTGGGTGCTAGGCTTCCTCGAGCGCGTGCTGCCGCCCGGCTGACGCGCCACCCGCCCGCTCTCCACCGATGCCGGCCGCGCCCGCGGCGCCGCCGGAGCTGACCCGAGGTACCGACCCATGACCGTCGCCCCGTCCGACGCCGACGCGCGGTTCGACCGGACCATCGATCGCTGGTTCCGCGACCAGCTGGCGCTCCACCCCGAGTACGCCACCCACTTCGGCATCCACGACCGCGACGCGGAGCTCGGCCCAGGCGGTCGCGACGCGATCGACGAGCAGATTGCCTTCTACCGGCGCACGATCGACGAGTTGTCGGTGATCGACGCCTCCGAGCTGTCGGCCGACCGTGCCCTCGACCGCGATCTCGCCATCCACCAGGCTCGCCTGAACGCGTTCTGGCTGGCCGAATACCGTCCCTGGTCGGGCTCGTCGGGCGCGGCCGAGCACATCGGCGGCGCCCTGTTCCCGCTCTTCACCCGCGACTTCGCGCCGCTCACGGAGCGCCTGGCCAGCA
>DATAKU010000002.1:0-14045 GCA_036261425.1 Candidatus Limnocylindria bacterium
TCTTCGGGGGTCATGGAGTCGTCCGGGGTCATGGTTGGCCGATGCTACCGAGTTCTCGCCGGGGGCGCCATCGGGGGGTCGAGATATCGAAACCGGCGCCCTGCCGGCGCGTTCTTCGAGTCGGTGCTCCCGCTCTCGAAATCTGCCGCGCCGGCGGGACGTTAGGCAGCAGAAGTGCCGTTCACCGGACACTGCCACGCTCGTGCGGGCGCCTCGCAGCCGCGGCCGTGGCGATAACGTCGCGTGGGAGCAGCAGATTTCGAGTCGCGGCGTGGCGAGTCGAAACCCAATGCCCAGGTGCGGCAGATTTTCGAGAGTCGCGGCCGCCCGACTGGAAACCAGCTGCACGGGTGCGGCAGATTTCGAGTCGCGGCCGCCCGCGCGAACCTACCCCCGGGAGCGGCGGCGGGTGGCGATGCGCTCGCGCATGAGCGCCGTCTGGAGGGCGGCGCGGACGCGGGCCAGGTCGACCGGGTCCTTGGCGGACTCGAGCTCCGCCTCGGCACGCTTCCGCGCCTCGACGGCCTTGGCCTCGTCGATCTCGTCGGAATGCTCGGCCAGATCGGCCATCACGATGACCTTGTCGGGCCGCACCTCCACGAAGCCGCCGCTGATGAGCAGCGACTGCTCCGTGCCACCCTTCTTGATCCGCAGCTCCCCGGTGCCGAGGGCCGTGATCAGGCGGGTGTGGTGCGGCAGGATGCCGAGCTGACCGTCGATGCCCGGAACGATCACCTCGTCCACCTCATCGGTGTAGGCGCGTCGCTCCGGGCTGACGATCTCGAGCTGCAGCGGCATGGCTAGCTCATCTGCTCCGCGTTGGCGACGACGTCCTCGATCGGTCCGGCCATGAAGAAGGCCTGCTCCGGAAGGTTGTCGTGCTTGCCCTCGAGGATCTCCCTGGCGCCGCGGACCGTCTCCTTGCGCTCGACGTACTTCCCGGGGCGCCCGGTGAACTTCTCGCCGACGAAGAACGGCTGCGACATGTAGCGCTGGAGGCGGCGGGCACGGGCGACCGTGACCTTGTCCTCCTCGGAGAGCTCGTCCATCCCCAGGATGGCGATGATGTCCTGCAGGTCCTTGTAGCGCTGGAGCGTCCGCTGCACCTCGCGGGCGACCTCGAAGTGCTCCTGGCCAACGACCCGCGGGTCGAGCACGGTGGAGGTCGACGTCAGCGGGTCGACCGCGGGATAGATCCCCAGCTCCACGATCGAGCGCTCGAGGCGCACGGTCGAGTCGAGGTGGCCGAAGGTCGTGGCCGGCGCCGGATCGGTGTAGTCGTCGGCCGGCACGAAGATGGCCTGGAGCGAGGTGATGGCGCCCTTCTTCGTCGAGGTGATCCGCTCCTGGAGGTCGCCCATCTCGGTGGCCAGCGTCGGCTGGTATCCCACGGCCGATGGCATGCGCCCCAGGAGGGCCGATACCTCGGAGCCCGCCTGGGTGAAGCGGAAGATGTTGTCGATGAAGAGGAGGATGTCGCGGCCCTCCTCGTCGCGGAAGTACTCGGCCATGGCGAGCGCGGTGAGGCCGACCCGCTGGCGCGCTCCCGGTGGCTCGTTCATCTGGCCGAAGACCATCACGGTCTTGTCGATGACGCCGGACTCGGTCATCTCGCCGATGAGGTCGTTCCCCTCACGGGAGCGCTCGCCTACGCCGGCGAACACCGAGTAGCCCGAGTGCTCCGCGGCGATGTTGCGGATGAGCTCCTGGATGATGACCGTCTTGCCGACGCCGGCGCCGCCGAACACGCCGACCTTGCCACCCCGCTTGAACGGCGCGATGAGGTCGATGACCTTGATGCCGGTCTCGAAGACCTGCGCCTCGGTCTCCATCTCGTCGAAGGCCGGTGGCTCCCGGTGGATCGGCAGCGTGTGGTCCGAGGAGACGGCGCCCTTGCCGTCGATCGGGTGGCCCAGCACGTCGAACACGCGGCCCAGCGTCGCCTCGCCGACCGGCACGCTGATCGCCGCGCCGGTGTCGACCGCATCGAGGCCGCGGGCCAGGCCGTCGGTCGAGGACATCGCCACGGTACGAACCCAGTTGTTGCCGAGGTGCTGCTGCACCTCGACGATGAGGCTGCCGTCACCCTCGGCGCCGTCGGCGCCATCGGCGCCATCGGTCTCCGTCTCGGGGCGCTTGATCTCCAGCGCGTTGTAGATCGCCGGCAGGTCGCCGGGCGGGAATTCGACGTCGATCACGGGGCCCGTGATCTGGATCACCTTTCCGGTCGCCATCGGTCTGTCTTGAACTCCTTGCTGGTCAGCCGCCCAGGGCCTCGGCCCCGGAGGCGATCTCGATCATCTCGCGGGTGATGGTTGCCTGGCGTGTCTTGTTGTAGACGAGCGTCAGATCCTCGATCAGCTCGTTCGCGTTGTCGGTCGAGTTGCGCATGGCGATCATGCGCGCGCTCTGCTCGGACGCCTGGTTCTCCAGCACGGCCCGATACAGGTCGATGGCCACGTAATGCGGCAGCAGCCGGCTGAGCACCGCCTCGGGCGAGGGCTCGAACAGGTACTCGTCATTCTCCGTCTCGGCCGCCGCCTCCTGGGTCGGGCTGACGATGGGCAGCAGCGGCTTGATCTCCGGCCGCTGGGTCAGCGTCGAGACGAAGGTGCTGTGGGCGACGTCGATCTCGTCGTAGCGCCCGGCCAGGTAATCCTCGGTGACGAGACGCGCGATGGGCGTCACGTCACTGAACGAGGGCCGGTCGCCGAGCTGCGGGAAGTGGGCGGCAATCGGGATGCCCGCGCGGCGCAGGCCGTCGCGCCCCTTGCGCCCGATGGTGATCGCCTCGACCTCGATCCGGCCATCGCCACCGTGCTCGGCCAGCTTGCCCTGCGTCCAGCGCAGCGCGGCGCGGATCGCGTTCGCGTTCAGCGAGCCGGCGAGCCCGCGGTCGGTGGTGATCATGATCAGCGCCACGCGGCGGACGGGCCGTCGCGCCAGGAGCGGATGGACCTCCTCGCCGACGACCGCCGCCACGCGGCTCAGGGCATCGCGCAGCTCGTCCGAGTAGGGACGGGCGGCCGGGATGGCGTCCTGCGCGCGCTTCATGCGCGAGGCGGCCACCATCTCCATCGCCCGGGTGATCTGGGCGATGTTCCGGACCGATCCGATCCGGCCGCGAATGTCCTTCAGACTGGGCATGGGTCAGTGTCCTCGGGCGCGCGTATACACGGTGTATACGATCCTGGTCGGCGTCAGAACGGGCCCTGGCATCGAATTACGACCTGCCTCCGCGCATGCCCCGCACGTCATCCTCGAGCTTGCTCTCGGCGACGTCCTCGCGGGCCTCGTCCATTTTCCGCCGCTGCGCCTGCTTCTCGGCCTTCCCGGCGTCGGAATCGGGGGCATCCGCCTCAGCGACCCCCGCCTCAGCGCTGCTCTCGGCAGCGGCGTCGGTCCCGGCCTCCTCGGCGGGCTTGGCTTCCCCCTCGCCCGAATCCGCCGCCGGCCCGGCGGCATCGGCCCCGTGGTGCTCGCCGGACCCGAACCCGCTCTGGTCCTTGTACTCCTTGACCGCCGTCTCGAGCTGCGCGGTGAGCTCGTCGGAGAGCGCCTTCTCGCTGGCGATGGTCGGCAGCAGCTCGGAGTAGGTCGAATCCAGGAACCGATAGAAGCCGGACTCGAACTCGCCGATGCGGTCGGGCTCGACGTCGTCAAGGTAGCCGTTCGTGGCGGCCCAGATGATGGCCACCTGCTTCTCCACCGAGAGCGGCTGGAACTGCGGCTGCTTGAGGACCTCGGTCAGGGCGCGACCACGGGTCAGCTGCTGGCGGGTCGCTCGGTCGAGGTCCGAGGAGAACTGGGCGAACGCGGCCAGCTCGCGGTACTGGGCGAGGTCCAGGCGGAGCTTGCCCGCCACCTGGCGCATGGCCTTGATCTGGGCGTTGCCGCCCACGCGGGACACGCTGATGCCGGCGTTCACCGCGGGACGCTGGCCCTGGTTGAACAGGTCGGTCTGCAGGAAGATCTGCCCGTCGGTGATGCTGATCACGTTGGTCGGGATGTAGGCGGACACGTCACCGGCCTGCGTCTCGATGATCGGCAGGGCCGTCAGCGACCCGCCGCCGTTCTCCTCGTTCAGGCGAGCGGCCCGCTCCAGCAGGCGGGAGTGCGCGTAGAAGATGTCGCCCGGGAAGGCCTCGCGGCCCGGCGGCCGGCGCATGAGCAGCGACACCTGGCGGTAGGCCCAGGCGTGCTTCGACAGGTCGTCGTACACGCACAGCGCGTCGCGGCCGGTGTCCAGGAACTCCTCGCCCATGGCCACGCCGGCGTACGGCGCCAGGAACTGGAGCGGGGCCGGGTCACTGGCGCCGGCCAGCACCACGATCGTGTGCTCCATGGCGCCCGCCTCCTCCAGCTGCGCCACCACCTGCGCGACCGTCGACTGCTTCTGGCCGATGGCGACGTAGATGCAGATCAGGTCCTGGCCCTTCTGGTTGATGATCGTGTCGACCGCGATGGCGGTCTTGCCGGTCTGGCGGTCGCCGATGATCAGCTCGCGCTGGCCGCGACCGATGGGGATCATCGAGTCGATGGCCTTGATGCCGGTCTGCACCGGCGTGTCGACCGGCTGACGCACGATGACGCCGGGGGCGATGCGCTCGACCGGGCGTGTCTTCGTGGTGTCGATGGGGCCCTTGCCGTCGACCGGCTCACCCAGCGGGTTGACCACCCGGCCGATGAGCGCGTCGCCGACCGGCACCTCGACCACGCGGCCAGTGGTCTTGACCTGGTCGCCCTCCTTGAGGGAGGTGTAGTCGCCCAGGATCAGGGCGCCCACCGTCTCCTCCTCGAGGTTGAAGGCCATGCCCATGATCCCGTTCGGGAATTCGAGCAGCTCGCTGGCGAGCGCGCCCGACAGGCCGTAGACCTGGGCGATGCCGTCGCCCACCTCGACGATGGTCCCGACGCCGCTGATGTCGGCGCGGGCGTCGAACCCCTTGATCTCGCTCTTGATGATCGACGTGATCTCGTCGGATCGAATCGCCATCGGTTCCTCTTCCTTCGCTAGATGGCGGTCAGTCGCGTCCGGAGCCGCTCCAGGCGGCTGCGCACGCTCGCGTCGTAGAGCCGATCGCCGATGCGGACACTGATGCCGCCGATCAGCGATTCGTCGACCACCTCGTTGATCTCCACTTGCCGGTTCGTCAGCTCACGGAGCCGATCCAGGACCGCGGTCCGCTGCGCCTCGTCGAGCGGCAGCGCCGTGCGGACCTCCGCCAGCGCAACGCCCCGCTCCCGGCGCACCAGGCTGCGGAAGTGCTCCACCATGGCGCCGATGGCCCCGGGACGCCCCCGGCGGACCATGAGCAGCACCAGGTTGAGCGCCTCGGGCAGCACGTCGCCGGCGATGCGCCGCACGACACGCTCCTTGTCCGCGAACGGCACGGCCGGATGCTCGACCAGGGAGCGCAGCTCCTCGTCGGTCAGCAGCTCGGCCAGGCGTGCCAGGTCGCGCTCCCACCGATCGAGCGTCCCATCGGTACGCCCGAGGTCGAAGGCGGCCTCCGCGTAGCGTCGTGCCGCGGTCTCGCGTCGTGCCATCGGTCAGTTCTTCGCCCGCTCGCCGGTCTCTGCCGGGACCTCGGCCAGGAACTCCTCGACCAGGCGCCGGTGGGTCGGGGCGTCCATCTCCGAGCGCACGAGCTTGCCGGCCGCGGCCAGGGCCAGGTCGGCGACCTGCTCGCGGAGCTCGGCCATGGCTCGCTCCTTCTCCGCCGTGATCTCGTCGCGGGCCTTCGCGGTCACCCGCTCGGCCTCGGTGCGCGCGTCGGAGAGGATCTCGTTGCGGGTGTCCTCGGCGATCTTGTTGGCGCGGGCCAGCATGTCGGCCGCCTCCTTGCGCGCCTCGGTCACGGCCGCCTCGCGCTCGGCACGGGCCAGGTCGCGGTCACGGGCCGCCGCCTCCGCGTTCTCGAGGCCCTCCCGAATCTTCTCGGCACGCTCGTCCATCCGCGACAGGAGCGGCTTGAAGAGCAACCGATTCAGCAGGTACAGCAGGAGCAGGAAGTTGACGACCTGGAACCCGAGGCTGACCCAGTTGATGTCGAAGGCTTCGAAGAACGCGCCCACGATCGGCCGTTCCTAGACGAACAGGATGAGCAGGCCGATGACGAGGGCGTAGATGCCGATCGCCTCGGTCAGTGCGATGCCGAGGACGTAGGGGACGAAGATCGCGCCCGACGCCTCCGGGTTGCGGCCGAGGGCCTCCATCGCCTTGCTCACGCCCATGCCCAGGCCGATGCCGGGGCCGATGGCGCCGAGACCGATGGCAAGACCAGCGGCGAGAGGTGTGAGATCCACGTGTGAGATTCCTCCTGTTTGCCCTGCATCACGGGGAGGGCGGTCCCGGTGGTGGTTTCCCGTCGGGGGATCGTTCAGGGGCGGTTGGCCCCCGCGGTGGCGTACTGCTCGCTCAGGCCCGCGTCGTCGGCGTCGCCGTGCGGCTCGTCATGCTCCTCGTCGTGACCGCCGCCGTGGCCCGCCATGGCGAGCGTGATGTAGGTCAGGGTGAGGAGGGCGAAGACGAGGGCCTGGACGAAGCCGAAGACCATCTCGAGGCCGAGGAAGATGGCCGGCACGACCACGAAGGTCAGCGCCAGCATGACGGCGAGGAGCACCTCGCCGGCGAAGACGTTGCCGAAGAGTCGCATGCTCAGGCTGATGAGGCGGCTGAGCTCGCTGACGACGTGGATCGGCGTCATGATCGGCGTCATGTAGGCCGGGTTGGCGACGAACGTCTCCTTGAGGTACCCCCGCACGCCGTTGGCCTTGATGCCCCACGCGATGAACGCGACGAACGCGACCATCGCCAGGGCGAGCGTGAAGTTCAGGTCGGCCGATGCGGGCCGGATGAGCGGGTGGACCGCGGTGTGGCCCTCGGCATCGGTCCAGTTCACACCGATGGTGCCGACGCCGGGGAGCAGGCCCACCCAGTTCGCGGTCAGGACCAGCAGGAAGATGGTGAGGATGAGCGGCACGATGCTGCGCCATCGGTGCCCGCCCTGGCCCTGGACGATGTTCGCCATGAACTCGACCGGGAACTCGATGACGCTCTGGAGCCGGCTCGGCACGGTCTGCGCGTTGCGCGAGACCCACCACGCGGCGGCCAGCAGGACGATCGTGGCGATGAGCGTTCCCACCATGCTGTTGGTGACGGTGAACGGCCCGATCTCGACCAGCTCCTCGGCCTTGATGGCGACGTGGACCAGGCTCTCCGCGTGTTCTTCCTCGGGCACGAGTGCTCCCTATTTCCTGTAGTCGCGCGCCACGTCCCAGATGGTGTACATGGCGGCCCCGATGCCGACCGCCACACCCACGAGCGTGAAGATCGGCGAGGTGCCGAGCCAGCCGTCCACCAGGACGCCCCCGACGATACCGATGACGACCGACAACCCCAGCCGCATCCCCAGGTCCAGCGCGATCCCCCAGGGTTGCCGTGGCTCTCGCCGTTGCGGCGGCTTCCCGTCTCGCGGCCCGCGGGCGTCAGGCGTCGTCAGTGGAGTTCTTTCCTGCTGTTGCGTCCGGTTGTCGCTGCTCCGCTGCCGATCCGTCGCCCGCATGTCCCGTGCCGCGGAGGCGCGCGGCGTTCGCGGTGATGTAGCGGTAGAGCACGAGGGCGGTGATCAGGCTGCCGAGCAGGAGCCCACCCAGCACGAGAAGGGGTGACGTCCCGAGGACGTTGTCGGCGACGAGGCCGGCGATCACCCCTCCGACGATCGGCAGCGCCACGATGAGGCTGACCTCGGCGAGGACGCGCCCCGGACCGAAGCTCTGCCGTTGTTGTGTCATTGCTGGGTTCGACTCACAGCGGTCGGACGGCGGGAGTATACCGGAGGCCCGTGTCGGGCGCGAATGGCGGCTCGCCGGATCGGCCGAAGGACGTACGAGCACGAAGGACGCAGGACCGATGGTGCCGCGGCCCGCAACCCCGACCATGGAGGCATGGAAATCAGCACGTCGGCCGAGCGCCGCATCGACGCACCGGCCGAGCGCGTATTCGAATACCTGGCGGACTACCGGGAGCATCACCCGAAGATCCTGCCGCCGCAGTTCGGCCCCCTCGAGATCGAGCGGGGCGGCGTCGGCGCCGGCACGGTCGCCCGCTTCAGCATGACGCTGGGCGGACGCACAACCGACTATCGCGTCGAGGTCGACGTCCCGGAGCCGGGGCGCGTCCTGACCGAGACGGATCCGGCCCGGCGCACGGTCACCACCTTCACGGTCGAGCCGACGGCCGACGGCGGATCGGTCGTGCGGATCGACACGAGCTGGGTGAGCGACGGGATCATGGGCTTCGTCGAGCGCCTCGCGGCGCCGCAGATGCTCAAGGGCGTCTACGCGCAGGAACTGGAGAACCTGGACCGATACGTTCGCGCCGACGAGACGGACGCGGCGAAGGTCCCCTCGGGCTCCGGCACGATCCCGAGCGGCTACCCGGCGACCTGACTCAGGCGGGCAGATCGGCCACCGATCGGGTGGCGGGCAGGCCCGGCACGGGGAACCGATCGGTGATGGCGGCCACGCGGGCCCGGACCTCGGCCTGCGCGGCCTCGTCGCCGCGCGCGGCGATCCCCTCGATGATCAGGTCGGCGATCTGGCGCATCTCGTCCTCGCGCATGCCGCGCGACGTCACCGCCGGCGTGCCCACGCGGATGCCGGAGCCGATCATCGGCTTCTCCGGGTCGTACGGGATGGTGTTTTTGTTCACCGTGATGCGGACCTCGCTGAGCGCCGCATCGGCCTCCTTGCCGTTCACCCCGAGCGGGCGCACGTCGACGAGCATGAGGTGGTTGTCCGTGCCGCCGCTGACGATGCTGGCTCCCCGTTCGGCCAGCGACGCGGCCAGGACCCGGGCGTTCGCGACGGTCTGCTCCTGATCGCGGCGGAACGCATCGGTCATGGCCTGCTTGAAGGCGACCGCCTTGGCGGCGATGACGTGCATCAGCGGGCCGCCCTGGAGGCCGGGGAAGACGCTCTTGTCGATGGCCTTCGCGTACGCCTCTCGGCACAGGATCATCCCGCCGCGCGGGCCGCGCAGGGTCTTGTGAGTGGTGGTGGTCACGACGTCGGAGTACGGCACGGGTGACGGGTGGACGCCGGCCGCCACCAGGCCGGCGAAGTGCGCCATGTCGGTCACCAGCAACGCGCCGACCTCGTCGGCGATCTCCCGGAAGGCGGCGAAGTCCCACAGGCGCGGGTAGGCCGTGGCGCCGGTGATGATCATCCGCGGGCGGTGCTCGCGGGCCAGGGCGCGGACCTCGTCCATGTCGATCCGGTGCGTCTCGCGGTCGACGTGGTATGGCACGAAGTTGTAGTACTGGCCGCTGAAGTTGACCGGCGAGCCGTGGGTCAGGTGCCCGCCCTGGTCCAGGCTCAGGCCCAGCACGGTGTCGTCGCGCTGGAGCAGCGCGTGGAAGACGGCCATGTTCGCCTGGGCGCCGGCGTGGGGCTGGACGTTGGCGTGCTCGGCGCCGAACAGCTCCCTGGCGCGGTCGCGGGCCAGGTTCTCGGCGACATCGACGACCTCGCAGCCGCCGTAGTAGCGCCGGCCCGGGTAGCCCTCCGCGTACTTGGCGGTGAGGACGGTCCCCATCGCCTGGAGGACGGCCAGCGAGGGATAGTTCTCGCTGGCGATCAGCTCGAGGTGGGCGCGGGTGCGCTCCTCCTCGTCACGAACGACCTGCCAGATCTCCGGATCCTCGGTCTCGAGCGGCGCCCAGAAGTCCATGGGCCAGAGTGTAGTCGGCGGCGCTCCGGCGGGCGTGGCGCCACCGGTCTATGCGTCGTCTGGTGACGCGGACGCGGCCCTGCGCGGGTTCACGCCGATCTATCGGTGGGTCGACGACGTGAGGGCCGCCCCCAGGCCGCGCGCACGACGCGCGTCGACCGATAGGTCGGCGCCAGCCGGCGCGGCCACCGGGCCGCGTCGGGAATCCACGACCTATCCGCGAGGACCTCACTCGGAGGCGCGCAGGACCCGCTGGTTCTCGCGGCGCAGCCGCTCCTCGTCGAGGGCCAGGCCAAGCTCTTCGAGGAGCCGGCCGCCGGCACGCCAGGCGTCGGGTTCGCTGCGCTCCAGGCGGGCGGCCTCGGCGCGCACCAGCCGCGCATCGGGTCCGTAGACCTCGCGGACGAGCTCGCTGGTGGCGAGACGCGGCTCCTCGTGCTGGAGGAACGCGGCGTAGCGGACGAGTGGCGGCGTCGCGCCGATGAGCCGCTCCGCGCCGGGCTGGAAGTCGATGGGGACGAGGAGGCGGCCGAAGAAGCTCGACACGGCGCCCGCGACGGCGTCGTAGCGCTGGCTGTGCCCCCCGCGGCGAAGGATCGGCGCGCGCGAGCTGAAGGTGATGACCGCCGTGTCCGGGCGGACGCGCTCCGCGTGCAGGGTCCCACCGAAGCTGACCCAGGTGTTCGTCACGGCGAACCGGTCCACGATCGTGATCGGTCCCCAGGCGAACTCGGTCTCGAACGGCATGCGGGTCGCCAGCGACAGCTCGGCCGGGTGCCCGCGACCGTCCTCGCCGGTGTGCCAGTAGCCGATCAGCTCCGGGTCGTAGTGGCGGTTCGTGAACCGCTCGCGCAGGGCGATGACGAGAAGGGCGTCGTGGGCATCGGTGGGCAGGTCCCAGCGGACGAGGAATCCGAGGTCCGCGACCAGGGCAGCCGGGTCGACGGTGAGCGTGGTCATGCACCGAGTGTGCGCCTCGGCGCTGGACGGTGCGAGGGCCTCAGGTCCCGGTTTCACCTGCCCGATGGACCTGCCCGGTGGAGATGCCGCGGACGTCGAGCGGCTGGCCGTCGCGGATCCGCGCCAGCTCATCGACGGGGAGGACCAGCACCGGGACGGCGATGCCGTAAAGCTCCTCGGCCACCGCCGCACCGATGGACAGGATGAGATCCGGCTCCGCCAGCAGGAAGGCGGCCGGGGCGGTCCCGGCACGGACCGCCTCCGCAAGGACCGATGCCGACGACGAGGAGCCGCGACCCGACGGCATGACGACCGCCCGGCCGGCCAGGCTCACTCCACGCTGCGGGTGGTGGGCGTCGATGAGCTCACCCGTCGCCGGGTCCATCCCGCCCCACAGGCTGAGTGGCTCGTCCAGGACGAGTGCCGCCCCCGTCGCGACGACCGTCATGCGGCGCCCCACAGCGCATCGTCGCGCGCGATGCGTCCGGCGACCGCGCTGCGGATGCACTCGGCCGTCGAGGCGAAGACCACCTGCGCTCCGACGTTCCCGGGCGCGTAGTACGCCCACTTGGCGGAGTCGGTCATGACCGCGCCATCGGTGCGGCGCAGGACCGGCGCGATGTAGCTGCACGTGTCGACCAGCAGCTCGGCTCCCGCGTCGCGCAGCCGCCCGGCGATGCCCGACCGCTCCGCCTGCTCGAGCACGTCGCGGCCCGTCGAGATCAGCAGCTCCACGCCGTCCGCCACCCGCCGACCACCGAGCATGGCGGCGTGGGCCTCCAGCTCGCGCAGCGACGCGTGCGGCGTACCCAGGGACACGGCGCCGAGGCGATCGGCCGTCGCCGTGGTGAGGGCCTCCCTGGCGGCGCGCAGGTCGGCCAGCGTCACCAGCTGTACGCTCTGCGGGGTCGCTCCCCCGAGGGCGGCGTCCAGCGTCGGCGCCTCGGGCGTGGAGCCGACCACGTGGAACATCGCCACCGAGCCCGACGAGGCGGCGGCGGCCCCGAGCGCCTTCAGCCGATCCTCCGACTGTCCGGGCGCCAGCCCGTCGATCGCCGCGACGCTGGAGCCGGCGCGACGGCCGAGCACCAGCCCCAGGACCGGGAACAGCGCGTCGCTGTCGCGCAGCGCCGGCGGGACGTCGCGGGCGAGGCGCAGCACCAGCGTCGCATGACGCGGTCCGTCTAGGTGCAGGCCCGCCGCTGGCGCGCGGCCGGTGATCGCCGCCGCGACGTCCATGAAGTCGCCGTACCGGTTGGTCCGGGCGCCGAGCACCGAGTTGGCGAAGGCGATGGCGTTCGACTCGCCCCATGCCACCTGCTCGCCCAGGGCCGGCCGGACCTCGGCCAGCTGGTACGGGGCGCAGGTGAAGGTGGGCCGCGCGCCGAGCGCGCGGTATCGGTCCATGAGCAGGCGTCCGCGCTGGGCCACCTGGGCATCGCCGCGGTACAGGTCCGGGTGGAGGAGGTCGACCGCCCCGACATTGAGGGTGGTGGGGACGCGAACGGACGCACCACCGGCCAGCAGGCGGTCGACGAAATCGAGCGATGCCTCGCCGTGGTACAGGCAGGAGTCGACGTGGGCGCTGGTGATGTCGATCAGCCGCCGCGCGCCGGTGACCTCGGCCGCGCGGACGACCAGGCGCATGGCGAAGGCCGCGCCGGCACCGCGGGTGCCGTCGAGCAGCTCCCGGTCGCCGGCCGAGAGGGTGAGGCTCAGCCCCGCGCCTCCTCCGCCTCGATGCGCGCGATCTTCTCGATCCGCGGGACGTGCCGGCCGCCGGCGAAGTCAGTGTCCAGGAAGGCGCGCAGGCACGCCTTCGCGACCTCGGTGCCGATGATCCGGGCTCCCATGGACAGCACGTTGGCGTCGTTGTGCTCGCGGCCCAGGCGCGCGGTCACCGGATCGGCGGCCTCCACGCAGCGGATGCCGCGCACCTTGTTGGCGACGATCGCCTCACCCGTCCCGCTGCCGCCCAGCACCACGCCGCGTTCGAACTCGCCCCGCGCGACGGCTCGCGCCACCGGCGCGATGAAATCGGGATAGTCGACCGGGTCCGCGCTGTACGTGCCGAAGTCGCGGTACTCGATGCGCAGCTCGTCCAGCAGGCTGCACAGCTCGCCCTTGAGGTGGAAGCCGGCGTGGTCGGAGCCGATGGCGACGCGCATGGCCGCAGTCTATCCGGCCTCCAGCTCGACGATCTCGGCCAGCGCCCCGCGGTCGATCGGCCCCTCGCGCAGGACCCGCGCCGGCGTTACGGACACATCGATCACCGTCGACGCGCGACCACCGGGGACCACGCCGCCGTCGACGACCGCGGCCAGCGCATCGGCCTCCATGGCGAACGCGATGAGCACCTCGTCCGCCGCGAGCGTATCCGGCTGGTCGCTGATGTTGGCGCTGGTGGCGTACAGCGGCCCCGCCGCCTGGATCAGCGCCAGCGCCACCGGGTGGTCGGGTGCCCGGTACGCCTGCGTCGCCCCGCCCCGACGCAGTACCAGCGTCAGCCCGCCGGGCCAGAACCGATGCGCCAGCGCGCGTGCCCGGTCGTCGGCATCCGCTCCGCCCTGGATGGCCTGCTCGAGGCCCGTGACCAGCAGCGGGATGCGCCGATCCAGGGGGCGCTGCTTGAGGTCGAACAGCGCACCGATCCGGTCGGGATGGGTCGCGGCGACCCCCACGCCGTAGACGGTATCGGTCGGGAAGGCGATCACGGCGCCATCGCGCAGCAGCTCCACGGCGCGGCCGATCCCATCGGCGGTCGGCGGCAGGACGTCGGTCATGCCGGTGAGTCTGCCAGACCGATGCGCACGACCCGCTCGATCCCCGCCAGGTCGCGACGTGTCTCCACGGTCGCACCGTCCGGAGCAAGCGCCGCCACGGCCTGCGCCTGCCCGGCGCCGATCTCGAGGAGGAGGGTCGCTGCCTCGTTCGTGTGCCGCGGTGCGTCCGCGAGCAGCCGTCGCAGGACGTCGAGGCCGTCAGGTCCTCCGTCGAGCGCCGCGCGCGGCTCGAAGGCGAGGGATCCCCCCGCGGCAGCCACCTCGTCGGTGGGCACGTACGGAAGGTTCGCGATGACCACGTCCGGCCTCGGCAGGGACGCTCCGGCCGGGGCCAGCAGATCGGCCAGGGCCAGGTCCACCAGCGGCGCCACACCGTGCGCATCCAGGTTCTCGGCCGTCAGCTCCAGCGCATCGGCGGACGTGTCGCTGGCGATGAGGCGCAGGCGTTCCAGCGCGACCGCCTCGCGGAAGCGCAGGGCCAGCGCGGTGACGAGCGCTCCGGAGCCACAGCCGATCTCCCAGGCGATCAGCGGCCGGTCGTTGCGCGCCATGCGCGCCCGGATCTC
>DATAKU010000058.1:0-17036 GCA_036261425.1 Candidatus Limnocylindria bacterium
TCTTCGACAACCGCTACGGCACCGGCCAGAGCGCGATCGACGGCGTGCTGCGCGCAACGAACATCCTGTTCGCCGGCAAGACGGTGGTCATCGGCGGCTACGGATGGGTCGGCAGGGGCATCGCCTCACGCGCGCACGGCATGGGCGCCAACGTCGTGGTCGTGGAGGTCGATCCGATCCGCGGCCTCGAGGCGGCCATGGACGGCTTCCGGGTCATGAACGCCGCCGAGTCAGCCCGGGTCGGCGACGTGTTCATCAGCGGTACCGGCAACCTCAACGTCTGGGGACGGGACCACTTCCCGGTCATGCCCGACGGCGCGATCCTGGCCAACGCCGGGCACTTCAACGACGAGTTCGAGCTGGGCGCCCTCGAGGAGCAGGCCGAATCCTCGCGCGAGGTCCGACCCTTCACCCGTGAGTACCTCATGCCCGACGGCCGCCGCATCTACGTGCTGGCCGATGGCCGCCTCGTCAACCTCGGCGCGGCCGAGGGGCATCCGGCCATGGTCATGGACATGAGCTTCGCGAACCAGGCCCTCGGCCTCGAGTGGCTGCGCGCCAACGTGGACGATCTCGACCCGGAGGTCTACGGCATCCCGGAGGACATCGACCGGGAGGTCGCGCGGCTGAAGCTCGAGAGCATGGGCATCCGGATCGACCCGATGACGCCCGAGCAGAAGACCTACAGCGAGTCCTACGAGTCGGGCACGTGAGCCGATGGCCGGCGCGTTCGCGCGCCGGCCCTGCGAACTCCGGACGACGAAACGTCGGTGCCCCTGCTCAGAAATAAAGGTTCTCCAGATGCGCGCGGGGAACCTTTAGCCCTAGCCTTCGGTGGTGAGATGGCCGGGGGGCGCGCGATGACCGGGGCGACGGGGGGCGCCCGGGGGGAGCCGGTCGCCGCGCTGGCCATTCCCGCATCCGCAGCGTTCACCGAGCACGCGGCGGCTCTGCGGGCCTTTTTGTTGCGCTCGACCAGGGACGCCGATGCGGCCGATGACCTCCTGCAGGAGACGTTCGTCAGGCTGCTCGTCGAGACGGCCGCCGGCCGCGCGCCGGTGCTCGTCCGCTCCTGGCTCTTCCGCGTCGCGGCCAACCTCGCCACGAGCCGCGCGCGACGTCAGCGGGTGGCTTCCCGCCGAGCTCGAGACCTCGTCCGGCCTGACGTGGCGCCGTCACCGGAAGAGCTCCTGCTCGATCGCGAAGCGGCCCGTTCGCTGGGGGGCAGGATCGCCCACCTGCCACCCCACGTTCGCACCGCGATGCTTCTGGCCGCCCATGGATACTCGGGCGCGGAGATCGCCGCCCGGATCGGGCGCAGCCAGCTGGCCACGCGCTCGCTCCTGAGCCGGCACCGCGGCCGGCTGCGCGGCAGGCCGGAGGCCGCCTGATCGTTGGGGTGACGGCCGGTATCATCCCGGGCATGGCCCGCGTCAGCAGCCCGGTCTTCGTCGGGCGCGCCGCCGAGCTCCAGTGGCTCCTGGACGGCCTGGAGGAGGCCGGGCGCGGACGTCCCGTCACGCGCCTGGTCGCGGGCGAGGCGGGCATCGGCAAGACGCGCCTCGTCGGCGAGTTCATGACGTCGGCGCGAGATGGTGCTCAGGTCCTCATCGGCGACTGCCTCCAGCTCGGTGCCACCGGCCTGCCCTACGCGCCGTTCGTCGGCGCGCTGCGGCCGCTCCTGCGCTCGCTGCCGCGTGAGCGGTTGGACGAGCTGATCGGTCCGGGCCGCGGCGAGCTCGCCCACCTGATGCCGGATCTCGGTCCGCCGGCACGACGTGCGCCGACTCGCGACGGCCCGGTGGCCGCCGGGTCGACCCAGGCCCGCCTGTTCGAGATCATCCTGGGCCTCCTCCGGCGCCTGGCGGACGAGCGCCCCGTCGTCCTCGTCCTGGAGGACATCCATTGGGCCGATTCGTCCACGCGCGACCTGACCCGTTTCCTGGTGCGCAACGGGCGAGAGGGCCGGCTCATGTACGTGGCCACCTATCGTTCCGACGAGCTGCATCGGCGTCATCCGCTCCGTCCGCTGGTCGCCGAGCTGCAGCGCCTCGAGAGCGTCGACGACGTGGAGCTCGCCGCCTTCGCCGAGGAGGAGATGGCGGAGCAGCTGGCGGGCATCACCGGGGAGCCGGTGGCGCCCAGCATCGTCTCGGCCGTGTTCGCCCGCTCCGGCGGGAACCCGTTCTTCGCCGAGGAGCTCATCGCTGCCGGCGAGGTCGGGCTGGCGCTGCCGCGCAGCCTGCGCGACACGCTGGACGACCGGGTCAGGCAGGTTGGAGAGGACGCCCAGCACGTTCTGCGGGTGGCGTCGGTGAGCGGGCCGTCGGTCGACCACCGCATCCTGGCCAGGGTGGCCGGCCTGGACGAGGCGCGGTTGACCCAGGGCATCCGCGAGGTGGTCGAGACCCACCTGCTGATCCCGGCCAGCCCGACGGAGGCACCCGGGTACCGATTCCGCCACGAGCTGCTGCGGGAGGTGGTCTACGAGGAGCTGCTGCCCAGCGAGCGGACGCAGCTGCACGCCGCCTACGCCCAGGCCATCGAGTCGGACCCAGGGCTGGCCCATGCCGACCCATCAGGCACGACGGCGCAGCTTGCGCATCACTGGCACATGGCGCACGACATCGAGCGAGCGCTCCCAGCGGCACTGGCGGCGGCCCGGGCGGCGGCCGCCGGATTCGCCTTTGCCGAGGCCCAGGCCTTCCTGGAGCGTGCCCTGGAGCTGTGGCCCAAGGTGCCGGTCGATCGCCTCCCGCCGGGCGTGGACCGCACCGTCCTCCTGGAGGAGGCGGCCGAGGTGGCGGCGCAGGCCGGCGACCCACGGCGGTCGATCGACTTCATCCGCTCCGCCCTGGCCGAGACCGACGCGCTGAAGGACCCGCGCCGCGTCGGCGCCCTGCATCACCGCCTGTCGTGGTACTTCAACGAGGCGGGGGACTGGCAATCGGGCGCGGCCGCCATGGAGCGTGCCGTCGAGCTCATCCCGATCGACCCGCCCAGCCAGGAGCGGGCCAGTGTGCTCGCCGAGCTGTCGCACTCCCTGATGATCCAGGGGCGGTACGCGGAATCGCTGGTGCTCGGCGAGGCCGCCCTGGCCATCGCACGCGCCACCGGTGCCCGCGTCGCGGAGGCGCGAGCGCTGAATGCCATCGGCCTGGACCTGGCCTCCCGGTCCGACCTCGAGCGCGGGCTCCCTCTCCTGCGAGAGGGCTCCGCCCTGGCCGCCGAGCTGGAGGACCCGCTCGCCATCTTCCTCAGCGCCGTCGGGCTCAGCTGGACGCTGGACGAATCGGCCCGCCACCTCGAGGCCCTCGAGGTCTCGCGCACCGCGCTGGAGCGCATCCGGCGGCTCGGGGCCGATGCGCGATTCGGCGGGAACCTGCAGTCGAAGGTGGCTCACGCGCTCATCGAGCTCGGGCGCTGGACCGAGGCGAGGGCGCTGCTGGACGAGACGATCGCGGCCGGCACCACGCGATACGCGCTGCGCTGGTTGCTCACCAACCGGATCCACGTGCTCACGTACCAGGGCGAAATCGAGCGAGCCCGCGCCGACCTGCTGAGCTACGAGGCGCTCGGTGAGCACGTGGTGGGGCCCGACCCGGACCTGCTCCATGCGCTGCGAGCCGAGATGGCGCTGGTCGCCGGCGATCCCGCCACCGCCCGCACGCTGGTCGACGAGGTGCTCGAGCGCTACGCGGAGCCGGAGCTCGACGTGGACGCCCGCAAGCTCGTGCTGCTGGGCCTGCGGGCCGATGCCTATGCCGCCGAGCTCGCTCGTGCCAGCTCGGACCCATCGGCCGCGGCCGAGGCGTCCGAGCATGCCCAGCAGCTCGCGGCACGCATGCGGCGCTCGGCGGTGCGGATCGCGGGCATGGTGCCGCACCCGGCGACGGTGATCGAGGCCGACCTGGTCTTCGCCGATGCGCTCGCCTCCCGCGCTCGAGGCGAGGCCGACGTGGAGCTGTGGGAACAGACGGTGGCGCTGCGACGCCGGCTGGATCGGCCGTTCGAGCTTGCCGTCACCCTCGCCTGGAGCGCCGTCGTCCAGCTCGACGCGCGACGGCGTGAGGCCGGAGCCGCGGCGCTCACGGAGGCCCACACGCTGAGCAGCGAGGTCGGCGCACGGCCGCTGCGGGAGTGGCTGGAGGCGCTCGCCCGTCGCGCGCGCATATCGGTGGAAGGCGTCGACAGTGCCCAGGACGCTGCCGATCGGCTCGGCCTGACGAAGCGAGAGCGCGAGGTGCTGGCGCTCCTGGCGGACGGCCGCAGCAACCGCCAGATCGGCGAGCAGCTGTACATGGCCGAGAGCACGGCCGGCGTCCACGTCAGCAATATCCTCAGCAAGCTCGGGGTCACCCGTCGCAGCGAGGCCGCCGCGCTGGCGCATCGGCTCGGGCTGTTCCAGAGCAGCTGACGCGCTGAGCGGCGGCCTGGCGAGCGCGAGCCGCTATCCTCGCCGGTGATGGCCCGGTCCTCGACGCGCAACCTGGGTGGGTCGCTGCTCGCCGTCGGCGCGGGCGTCCTCCTCCTCGCCGGCGTGCTGCTGATGCCGGATCTCGGCCCGACCGACGCGCTGCCGGTGGTCGGGCAGGAGTCCCTGCACGGACGGGTCGTCAGCGACCTCGGTACCGATGCGACCGGCATCCAGCGCTTCGACGTCGAGGTGCTCGACGGGCCGACGGCGGGAGAGCGCATCGAGGCGGCGGTGCAGGACGTCAGTGCCGGGCTGCCGGGCGCCGGACCGCGCACCGCCTACGGCGAGGGCGACGAGGTCGTGGTCACGCGCTTCACCGGCCCCGCCGGCGGCTCCGCCGTCATCAGCGAGCCGTGGCGGCTGCCGGTGCTCGGCCTGGTGGCGGCCGCCTTCGCTGCCGCCGTGATGGTGGTCGCGGGACTGCGAGGGGCGCGCTCGCTGGTGGCGCTGGCCCTGACCCTGGCCGTGGTCGCCAAGCTGGTGGTGCCACTCCTCCTGCGCGGCGTCGACCCGATCCTGCTCGCCGTCGGCGGTGGGGCACTGGTCACGGTCGCGACGCTGCTCATCACCGAGGGATGGAGCCGGGTCACGCTCACCGCCACGCTCGGGACCTTTGCCGCGCTCGCCCTGGCCGCGACCCTCGCCGCCGTCTTCACCGCGATCGCCGGCTTCACGGCGCTGCAGGGCAACGAGGAGATCGCGTTCCTCATCCCGCTCATCGGTGACCGGGTCGACCTGGACGGCATCCTGCTGGCGGCCACGGTCTTCGGCGCGCTCGGCGTTCTCGACGACGTGACCGTCACCCAGGCCGCGACCGTCGAGCAGCTCCATCACGCCGATGCGCGCCTGTCTCGAGGCGAGGTCATGGCGCGCGCCATGCGGGTCGGGCGGTCGCACATCGCGGCCACCGTGAACACGCTGGTCCTGGCGTACCTTGGCGCCGGGCTGCCGCTGCTCCTCCTCTTCAGCCTGGGCGGCCAGGACGCGGCAATCGTGCTCAACGGCGAGATCGTGGCGGTCGAGGTCATTCGGGCGCTGGTCGGCAGTATCGGTATCGTGGCAGCGGTGCCGCTCACCACCCTGGTGGCCGCGGCGCTCATCGTGCCGGCCCGTCCGCTGGTCGTCTCGAGCGTCTGAGCGGTACACTCGCCGCCGCCCATACCTGGTACGGAGACTCGCATGCCTGACCGCGCTCCCTCGAGCCTGTTCACCTCGGAATCGGTGACGGAGGGCCATCCCGACAAGCTCTGCGACGCCGTGGCGGACGCGATCCTGGACGATGTCCTTGCCCACGATCCCGACGCGCGCAGCGCGGTCGAGGTTGCCACCACCACCGGCCTCGTCCTGGTCATGGGCGAGGTGAGCACCTCGCACTACGTCGACGTGCAGGCGGTCGTGCGCCGCACCGTCCGGGAGATCGGCTACAACTCCAGCCGCCTGGGCTTCGACTGGGAGACGTGCGGCACGATGACCGCCATCAAGGAGCAGTCGCCCGACATCGCGCTCGGCGTCGACCGCGCGCTCGAGGAGCGCGAGGGCCTCGAGGGGCCGGAGGCCGAGGGCCCCGGCGCCGGCGACCAGGGCATGATGTTCGGGTACGCCTCCGACGAGTCGCCGGAGCTGATGCCGATGCCGATCGTGCTGGCCCACCGCGTGGCGCGGCGCCTGGCCGAGGTGCGCAAGGACGGCACGCTGCCGTTCCTCCGTCCGGACGGCAAGAGCCAGGTGACCGTCGAGTACGACGCCGATCAGCGGCCGACGCGCGTGCACACCGTCCTGGTCAGCACCCAGCACGATCCGGAGGTCGACCTGGCCGATCTGTCCGAGGCGGTCCGCAAGCACGTGGTCGAGGCGGCGATCCCCGGCGAGCTGCTGGATGACGGCACCCGCCATCTGGTCAACCCGACCGGGCGCTTCGTCATCGGTGGACCGATGGCCGACTCGGGGCTGTCCGGGCGCAAGATCATCGTCGACACCTATGGGGGCGCCGGGCGCCACGGCGGTGGCAGCTTCAGCGGCAAGGACCCGACCAAGGTCGACCGCTCCGGGGCCTACATGGCGCGGTACGTGGCCAAGAACATCGTGGCTGCGGGGCTCGCCCGCCGCTGCGAGCTGCAGCTGGCCTACGCCATCGGCGTGGCCCGCCCGCTGGCCATCAACGTCCAGACCTTCGGCACCGGCACGCTGCCCGATCCGCGGCTGGCCGAGATCGTGTCGGAGGTGTTCGACCTGCGGCCGGGCGCCATCATCCGCGACCTCGACCTGCGGCGACCGATCTACCGCCCCACCGCCGCCTACGGCCACTTCGGGCGCGACGACCTCGACCTGCCGTGGGAGCGCATCGGTCGCGTCGACGACCTGCGCGCGGCCGCCGGATCCTGACCCGTGGGCGCCGGTCATGACCACCGGCGACCGGCCTGGGGTGAGCCGCCGCCCGGCATCATCGATCGACTGCGACGCGCCGTCCGCTCGGTTATCGGGGATTCGGGAGTCCGCGACGCCCCCGGTGAGCTGCCCCTCGCGCTGCGGCGCACGGAGCCGGGCCAGACGTACCTCGCCACAGTCCGCAGCGGCGAGCATCCTGCCTCGGCGGAGGCCGCGGCGGCCGCCATGGAGCGGGCCGCCGACGACGGCGACTGGTGGGCCGCCGACGTCTGGGGCCACCGCGCGCTGTGGCATTACGAGCAGGCCACCATGGCGCTCGAGGCGGTCCGCCAGGCGCGACGCATCGGCGACGTGCGAAGCGGGGCCGGCGACCCGTCGAGCGCGCGCCGCTACTATGCCGAAGCCATCGACGAGGCGCGCGACATCGGGGCGGAGCGCGAGCAGGGACTGGCCGCCATCGGCCTCGGCCGCGCACTGCTGGAGCTCGGCGAGGTGACGCAGGCACGCCGGCTGGCCGCGGCTGCGGTGGACCTGCTGCAGCGCGCGGAGGCGCCGAGCCCCGAGCTGGAGGCGGCCCGGCAGCTCCTCGGGACGGAGGTGGCGGTGGGAGCCGGCACGGCGAAGGAGGGCTAGATGGCACGACGCACCATGCGCGTGGGGATCGTGGGGGCCGGCGTCATGGCCGAGGCGATCATTGCCGGCCTGGTCGCCAACCGCGCGGTGAGCCCGGACCTGCTGGTCGCCTCGCACCCGCGCCGCGAACGCCGCGACGCGCTTGCCGAGCGGCACGGCATCCGGGCCGTGGCCGCCAACCGCGACGCGCTGGCCGAGGCGGAGGTCGTCGTGCTGGCCGTCAAGCCGCAGATGCTCAGCCGCGTCATGCGCGAGCTGCGCGGCCGGCTGGCGGCCGACCAGGTCGTCGTCTCGATCGTGGCCGGGGCCACGCTCCGCACCCTGGTCGACGGCCTCCAGCACGCGGCCGTCGTCCGCGCCATGCCGAACACGCCCAGCCAGATCCGCCGCGGGATGAGCGTGTGGGCCGCCTCGGAGGCGTGCAGCACCAGGCAGCGAGACCTCGCCCGCGCCGTGCTCCGCGCCCTGGGCGAGGAGCGCCAGGTGGGGGACGAGGGATTCGTGGCCATGGCCACCGCCCTGTCGGGCACCGGGCCGACGTACCTGTTCGCGGTCATGGAGGCGCTCATCGACGCGGGCGTGCACCTGGGCTTCCCGCGCGAGCTGGCGCACGACCTGGTGGTCGCCACCCTCGTCGGCTCGGCCGAGTACGCGCAGCGCTCCGAGCTGCACCCGGCCCAGCTCCGCAACGCGGTGACCTCGCCGGGCGGGACCAGCGCCGCTGCCATCTACGAGCTCGAGAAGGGGCGCATCCGCACCGTCTTCTCCGATGCGGTGTGGGCGGCTTACCGACGGACCGTCGAGCTCGGCGAGCGCCTGGAGGCCGAGGTGGACCGGGAGGAATCGGCCGCCTCGACGACGGGCCGGACGTAGCCGGCGGGACAGCGACGGCGCGCCGGCACCGGCGGCCACCCCGCGCGTCGACGGCGCTCTGCTAGCCTCACCCCACCGATGTTCGCGATCGTCATGGCCGGCGGTGCCGGCACCCGACTCTGGCCGCTGTCGCGGCGCCGCACGCCGAAGCAGCTGCTGGCGCTGACGGGCGACACCAGCCTGCTGCAGCAGACCGTGGCGCGGCTCGGGACGCTGCTGAAGCCGCAGGACATCTACGTCATCACCAGCGGCGCCCACGTCCGCGCCACCCAGGAGCAGCTGCCGCAGCTCCCGGCCGACAACGTTTTGGGCGAGCCGCTGGCGCGCTCCACCGCCGTGGCGGCCGGGCTGGCCACGGTCCTCGCGCGGCGCGAGAGCGACGAGGTCGCGCTGGTGCTGCCGGCCGATCACTTCATCGCCGACGAGGCGGCCTTCACCGAGGCGCTGCGCGACGCGGCGCGCGCGGCGGAGCGTGGCTACCTCGTCACGCTCGGCGTGGTCCCGACCCACGCAGCCACGGGCTACGGCTACATCAAGGCGGGGGAACGCCTCCATCCGGCGTCGCCCATCTCGCTGGTGGACCGCTTCGTCGAGAAGCCGGACGCCGAGCGCGCCGGCGCCTTCCTGGCCGAGGGCAATCACTTCTGGAACGCGGGGATCTTCGTCTGGCGGGTGTACGCCTTCCGCCAGGCGCTGGAGCGCTTCCAGCCACAGCTGGCTGAGGCTCTCGACCGCGTGGCGGCTCTCCACCGCACGCCGGGCTGGATGACGGACGTGCGCGACGCGTTGGAGCCCATCCCCGCCATCACCATCGACGTGGGTATCGCCGAGCCCGCCGCCGCCGAGGGGCGGATGGCGGTGGTGCCGCTCGACGCGGGCTGGTCCGACATCGGGTCCTGGTCGGCACTGCTCGAGGTCCTGTCGCGCGACCGCGGCGCCGACCTTGTCGCCAGCGGCCGGCACCTCGACCACGGGTCGCACAACGTGCTCGTCCACGGCGGGGAGCGGCTGGTGGTCACCGTCGGGCTCAACGACGTGATCATCGTCGACACTCCGGACGCGCTCCTGGTGTGCAGCCGCGACCGGGCCGAGGAGATCAAGCCGGTGCTCGAGGAGATCGCCCGCACCGCCGGCGACCGATACCTGTAGGCGTCGCGTGGCATCGGGCTGGGTCGCGCGCCTGCTGGGCCGGGCGATGGCGTGGTACGTGCGGCTGGTGGCGGCGACCTGCCGGGTCCACGGCCCGCCGGTCGCGGCCGACCAGGTGGTCATCGCCTGCTGGCACGAGTACAACCTGGCCGCCGCCATCGCCGCGTGGCGGCTCCGCCCCGAGCCGCGGCATGTCAGCTTCAGCACTCGAACGTTCCGGGGGCAGGTGATGAACGAGATGCTGGCGCGCCTGGACACCGCCTCCGTGCCCCTTCCCGACGAGGGCTCCCGGGCGGAATCGGCCGCGCTGGCGCGCACCATGGCCCGCATCGGTCGCGAGGGCGCCTCGCTGGTGGTCAGCCCGGACGGTCCGTTCGGCCCGTACCGGCGCGCGAAGCCGGGCGCGCTCATCGTGGCGCGCGCCGCCGGCCTGCCGATCGTCCCCTGGGCCGTGGCCGTGCGGCCACCGGTGCGCCTCCGCGGCCGGTGGGACCGCCACGTCGTGCCCCTCCCGTTCTGTCGGCTATGGGTCGAGGAGGGGGAGCGGATCGTCGTCGGGGCGCGTCAGCCGCTGCGGCCCCTGCTGGCTCGGCTCCAGGCGGAGCTCGACGCGGCCACCGCGCGGGCGGACCGACGTATGGGATCGCCGAGCCTTCCGGCGCCCGGTACCATGGAGGACCCACCGTAACCCGCAGGTGCCTGGCTGACCGTGACGAAGATCAAGTTCGGGACCGACGGCTGGCGTGCCGCCATCGCCGAGGACTACACCTTCCACAACGTGCGGCGCTGCGCGCGTGGCGTCGCCGAGTACCTCCAGCAGACGGGAGCCGCAGATCGCGGCGTCGTCGTCTGCCACGACCGGCGCTTTGCGAGCGAGCATTTCGCGCGCGCCTGCGTCGAGGTGCTGGCCGCGCACGACATCCGCAGCTACACGCCGCCCGAGGCCGTCCCCACCCAGGTCGGCAGCTTCTTCACGCGCGAGCTCGGTGCCGGCGCGGGCATCGTGATCACCGCCAGCCACAACCCGTGGACCGACAACGGCTTCAAGGTGAAGGCCGATACCGGCGGCGCGGCAGCCCCCGAGATGCTGGCCGCCATCGAGGCCACCATGGACACCCATCCCGAGGACGAGGAGCCGCCCCGGCGCGACCTCGACGACGCCGTTGGCGCCGGCCTGGTGGAGACCTTCGATCCGTATCCGCGCTTCCGCGACCAGCTGGCCAGCATCGTCGACATCGAGAAGATCCGCGCCGCCGACAAGCGGCTCCTGGTCGAGCCACTGTACGGCTCCGGTGCCGGCTGGTTCACGCGGCTGCTCGGCGACGGCCGGCTGACCGTCCGCGAGCTGCATACCGAGCGCAACCCGTACTTCGGTGGCGTCAACCCCGAGCCGATCCGCCCGAACGTCGACGAGTGGCTGGCCGAGATCCCGCGCTGGGGCGCCGACATCGGCATCGCCTTCGACGGCGACGCCGACCGCGTCGGGATGGCCACCGAGGAGGGGGTCTTCGTCAACCAGCTGCAGGTCTACGGGCTGCTGTACTGGTACCTGCTCGACGTGCGCGGGCAGATCGGTCCGGCCGTCTACACCGTCACCACCACCAGCATGGCGAAGCGCCTCGCCGAGATCTACGGCACGCAGGCCCACGAGACCGGCGTCGGCTTCAAGTTCGTCGGCCCGAAGATGACCGAGACGAACGCGGTCATCGGCGGCGAGGAGTCCGGCGGCTTCGGGTTCGGCATGCACATCCCGGAGCGGGACGGCCTGGCCTCCGGCCTCTTCCTGCTCGACCTGTGGCTGAGCAAGGGGCGGGAGGCATCCGAGGTCCTGGCCGAGCTCCAGGCGCTGGCCGGCCCGTCGCACTACCACCGGATCGACATCCGATTCGCCAGAGAGGGGTACGAGCAGGTCAAGGCCGATACCCTGGCGCGCCTGGCGGAGCACGCCCCGGAGTCGCTGGCGGGACAGGCGGTGGTCGAGCGCAAGGACCTCGAGACGCGGGACGGCTACAAGTTCTACCGCGCCGATGGCAGCTGGCTCCTCATCCGCTTCAGCGGCACCGAGGCCCTCCTGCGCGTCTACGTCGAGGCGCGCTCGCCGGAGGACGTCGAGCAGCTCCTCGCCGAGGGTCGCCGCATCGCCGAGGCTCCCGCGCCCCACGCCGCCGCCGCCTCCTGATGGACGCCCGCGACTTCTTCGGCTACAAGCATCCCGACGAGGAGCCCGGCCGCCGCCCGGAGTCCGAGGACGGCGACGACGCGGATCGCCCGCCCCTTCCCGAGGAGGCGATCACGCTCGACGATGCGGCCACGCTGCGGCGCATCGATCCGGAGGACATGCTCGGCAGGATCGCCGAGCTCCCGCGTCAGCTGGCCCAGGCCCGCCGCGTTGCCGGCGGGCTGCACCTGGAGGAGCGTCACCGCGACGTCGATGCGGTCGTCGTCCTCGCCATGGGCGGCTCGGCCATCGGTGCCGAGCTCGTCGCCGCGGCCGCTGGCCAGCGACTGCGGGTGCCGCTGATCGTCCACCGCGACTACGGCCTGCCGGGCGGGGTCGGGCCCCGCACCCTGATCGTGGCCGCCAGCCACTCCGGAGAGACCGCCGAGACGCTGTCCGGCTATGCCGCGGCGCGTGAGCGCGACCTGCCGCGCGCCGTCATCACGACCGGCGGCCGCCTGGCCGAGGCCGCATCGGCCGACGCGGTGCCGCTGCTGCGGTATCGGCTGGACGGGCAGCCGCGGGCCGCCATCGGCTTCGGGGTTGGCCTGGTCCAGGAGCTGCTCGGCGCCGCCGGCCTCGTCGCGGAGCCCGACCCGCTCGGACCGATCGTCGCCGAGCTGGAGGGCCTGGTCGAGCGCCTGGGTCCATCGGTCGAGACGGATGCGAACCCCGCCAAGCAGCTGGCCTGGGCGATGTTCGGGCGGATCCCGCTCGTCTACGGCCACGGCATCATGGCCGCGGTCGCCCACCGCTGGAAGACGCAGCTCAACGAGAACGCCAAGGCGTGGGCCGCGTGGGAGCCGATGCCGGAGGCCAACCACAACGCCATCGAGGGCACCCTGAATCCGAGGGAGCTGAGCGACGCGCTCTACGTCGTCCAGCTCCGCGACCCTGAGGAGCCGAAGGCCCTGGCCGATCGCTATCGGGTGGTGGAGGAGCTGCTCGGGGAGCGCGCGACGAACCGATCCGAGGTCTGGGCCGAGGGGTCGACGCCGCTGGCGCGCGTCCTCATGACCGTCGCCCACGGCGACCTGGTGAGCGCGTATCTCGCCATCCTCTACCAGACCGACCCGACCCCGGTTACACTGTTGTCGATGCTCAAGGAGCGGCTCGCCAGGGCAACCGGATCCGACCCGACGGGCGCCACGTAGTAGGGCGCCGGAACCCGGCGCCATGGAGGTAACCGCGACGTGCAATCGAGCATGATCGGCAAGGTCGAGAAGGCGATGCGGTACGCGCACGAGCCAGATCGTGTGAAGTTCTCGAGCTTCCAGGCGACATTCGCCGGAGACAACAGCTCGCACACCGTCACTCTCGACGCCGACACGTGGCACTGTGACTGCCACCTCTTCGAGGCGGCCGGGGCGTGCGTCCACACGCTGGCCATCCAGAAGATGCTCGATCCGATGCTCAGCGACGCGGCGCGCGAGACTCCGCTCTACGGCCACGCGGACCTTCCCGAGGAAGAGGCCGTCCCGGCCTAACTCCGCCTCCCTCGGTGCCGGGGCCCGCCCTCCCGGGGTCGCCGGGCGGGAGCGGCGCGGCCGCCGGCAGCCATGGTCGAACAACTCGCGGCGCTCCTCGGATGGATCGCCCACGCCATTCGGCGTGCCGTCGGGTCGGTGCTCAGCCTGATGGGCCTGCGCGCCCTGGCGCGCTTCGTCGTGCCGGCCCTCATCGCCGTCCTCGCGGTCGCCGCGGTGGTGAGCGCGCGCGACACCGCCCAGATCCTGGCCGACCGCCCAAGAATCACCGATTCGACCCTCGTCGAGGTCGCCGGCCACGACGACCCAGACGCCTCGATCTGGTACGCCTTCGACGCCCTGGTCGACGAATCCAGCCTTCCGACGCCGGCGGATCGCGGCACCACCTTCTTCCTGGCTCGTGATCCGGAGGACCCCGACCGCGGCCTGCTCGTGCGCTCGCCGCTCGACGACGAGTCGTTCCGTCGCCGCGTACTGACCGCCACGCTGGTGGAGGATCCTGACCGGGTCGCGTCGGCACTCGAGGCGTTCGGCACGCTGCCGGGCGACCTGGTCATCGACGAGACGCTGTACCTCGAAGAGACGGCGACCGGCGGCGACGCCGATGCCGCGGTCGAGCCCTCCGACATCCGGGCAGACGCCGGGGACTCGGTCCTGGTGATCGGTCGCGTGGTGGCACCCGCCCGCTTCGCGCTCGCCGATGGTGACGCACACCTCTACCTGCTGGCCGATCCGGACGGCGGCCGCGCCATGGTCCTGCGCTCGCCGCATCCGCCCGACCTCGTGCCGCTCCGGCTCCAGGGCCTGTACCTGCGCGACACCTTCGACCTGGCCCCGGTGCTCGACAGCGACTGGTTCGCCGGACTTGAGGCGGAGGTGCCGACCGACCGCGCGCTCCAGGCCGACTACCGGCCGCCGATCACCGTGCCGGCCTCGTGGGTTCCCAGCATCCTCTTCGCACTCGGCGCCGTGCTGCTCCTGGGCAGCCAGCTCGTCGGCTACCCGGTCTTCCGCGGCGGACGCGCGGTCGCCGCCGGTACCTCGATCGCGGTGGGGGAGAGCGTGGATGTCGAGATCACCGGGCAGCTTGCCAGGGACCGGCACCTCGTCGAGCTGGACCGCAGCCCCGGCGCGGTCGAGCGGCTCAGCATCGAGGAGCTGGCGCTGCGAATGTGGCGCTACGGCCTGCTCGCCCCCGACGTGTCGCGTCGCGAGGCGGAGCGCCAGTTCGTCGAGGCCTCGAGGGGCCGGGCCGATCGACTTGTCGTCCACGAGCGCGACCAGTCGACGCTGCTCGTCATCGAGCCGGGGCCGGACGGGGCGAGCGTGCGCGCCGGGCGGCTCCACCGGATCGGTCGGAGCGCGCCCGCGGTCCATGTGCGGCAAGGACGCAGCGACGCGTACCTCGGCCTGCGCAGCGACGCGGACCGGGACCGCGCGGCAGCCGCCCTGGCCGGGGAGGCGGGAGAACCGTCCGCCTGACGCGGTGCGTGCTAGCATCGCGAGCGTCAACCGAAGACGAGCGACGGGTGCCGTCCCCGAAAGGCGGACGGGCAAATGGCGAAGCCGGTGAGAGGCCGGCGCAGTCCCGCTACTGTATCCGCGCCGGTCGGCGCGGGAGCCAGGTCGACCAGCCCGATCGCGATGTCACCACCCTCGCGTGAAAGGGAACGGCATCACCATGGCTCCCACCCCTTCTCCTCGTTCGTTCCGAGTCGTCGCGGCCGCCCCGGCCGCCCACCTGCTCGCCGCCTGCGGCGCGACCGGCGGCGATTCCGCCGCTCCATCCACTTCGGCCGGCGTCGACGCCAGCGCGACGGCGTCGGCGCCCTTCCCCGTCACCCTGACCGATGCTCGCGGCAGCGACGTGACCCTCACCGCAGCGCCGGAGCGCATCGTCAGCCTGGCCCCATCGAACACGGAGATCGTCTGCGCGCTGGGCGGCTGCGACCGCATCGTGGCGGTCACTGACTACGACGACCATCCGCCCGAGGTGACCGAGCTGCCCAAGGTCGTGATCCAGACCCAGGTCGACGTGGAGGCCGTCGTGGCCGCCGAGCCGGACCTGGTGCTGGCGGCAGGAAATGAGCTCACCCCAACGTCCGTGATCGAGCAGCTCGACGGGCTCGGCATCGCCGTCCTGACCCTCTACCCGGAGACGTTGGACGAGGTCACCGCGGACATCGCCATGATCGGCCGCGCCCTCGGCGCCGATACGGAGGCCGCTGACCTGGTGGACGAGATCGAGGACCGAGTGGACGCCGTGGTCGCCGCTGTCGACGGCGCCGATCGTCCGCGCACCCTGTACGAGGTCTTCCACGCCGAGGGCACGACCTATACCGCTGGCGCCGGCTCGTTCCTCGCCTCCCTGATCGAGCTCGCCGGCGGCGAGCCGGTGACCGGCGACGCGCAGGGCGTCATCGGGGCCGAGGACCTCGTCGCCGCCGACCCGGAGCTCGTCCTGCTCGGGACCGCCTCCTACGACCCGTCGCTGGCGGACCCGACCGCGGCGCTCGACGCGGTCCGGCAGCGATCCGGATGGTCGGACCTCGCCGCCGTGCGGGACGGGAGGGTCGTGCCATACCTCGACGACATCGTGACCACCCGACCGGGACCGCGCATCGTGGACGGGCTGGAGGCGCTGGCCCGCGCCATCCATCCCGAGCGATTCGACTGACCGATGCGCGCCACCACCGCGGCCCGCCCGCTCGTCCTCGGTCCGTCGCTCGGACGCGCCACCGCTGTCATCGGGGTGGGCATCGTCCTGCTGGTCGTCGCGTCGCTCGGTTCGGTCGCGATGGGGACGAGCGGCATCGGGCCGGGACAGGCGGCTGCCATCGTCGTCCACAGGCTGCTCGGCATCGGCGCGGTCAGCTGGCCGGCATCGGCCGAGACGATCGTCTGGGAGCTTCGCCTTCCGCGGGTGGTGGCCGGCATGGTGGTCGGGGCCGGGCTGGCCACGGCGGGGGCCGTCTTCCAGGCCGTCCTGCGCAACCCGATGGCTGACCCCTACGTCATCGGCACCGCGGCCGGGGCCTCGCTCGGCGCGGTCGCCGCCCTGTTGCTGCCGGTGGCTGCCTTCGGCTGGCTCGGCCTCGGCCTCGTCCAGCTCCTCGCCTTCGCGGGCGGACTGGCGGCCGTGGCCGTGGTGTACGGGATCGCCCGCGGCCGTTCGGGGGTGCCGGTCGTCACCCTGCTCCTCGCCGGCTACGCCGTGTCGTCCCTGCTGTCCGCGGGCGTGGCCCTGCTGATGTTCACCTCCGGCGATCGGCTGGCAGCCGTCGTCAGCTGGCTGCTCGGGTCGCTGGCGGCCGCTTCCTGGCCGCGCCTCGTCTTCGCGGTTCCGCTCATCGCGGTCAGCTTCTGGTTGCTGGTGCTGCGCTGGCGCAACCTGAATGCGCTGCTCCTCGGCGAGCAGCAGGCGGCGTCGCTCGGCGTCGACGTGGAGCGCGAGAAGCGCATCCTCACCGGGCTGGCCGCCCTGGCGACCTCCGCCGGGGTCGCCATCTCCGGCACCATCGGCTTCGTCGGGCTCGTCGTCCCGCACCTGCTGCGCCTGGCCTTCGGTGGCGATCATCGGCTGCTGCTGCCGGGCAGCCTGGTCTACGGGGCTGCCCTGCTGGTGCTGGCGGACCTGGGCGCGCGACTGGCCGGCGGCATCCCGGTCGGCATCGTCACGGCGCTCATCGGCGCGCCGTTCTTCCTGTGGCTGCTGCGTCGCTCGCTGGCAGTGACCCATGCCTGACCCGACGCCGCTGGCGGAGCTGCGCGGCGTGAGCGCCGGCTACCCCGGCCGGCCGGTGCTGCGCGGCGT
>DATAKU010000073.1:0-10335 GCA_036261425.1 Candidatus Limnocylindria bacterium
CAGCAGCGCGACGACCGCACCGACGGCGGCACCGAGCAGCAGGCCGAGGAAGAACATGCCCCAGTGGCGTTCCTCTCGCTGCTTCAGCCCGAGGCGCACGGCCGCCGCGTCGATGGCCTCGCGGCCAGCCGGGACGGCGGCGCCTGCCACGCCGAGCGCGGCGTTGCGGCCCTTGAACAGTTCCTTGAGCGTCGGGCGGATCTGCTTGCGCCAGGCGCGATCCGACCACTTGGCCGCGTCGTCGGTCGCGCGTGCCAGCCGCTTCGCCGCGTCCCGGCGGGCCGGGCGCGAGTCACGCCATGCCTCGGCGGCCGCTTTCTCCACGTCCGCGCCCCGCGCGGCGAGTAGCCCGGCCACCTCCTGGCCGCGCTTCGTCATGTCCTGGGTGAACTTCGCATCGACCAGTCGGTCGATGAGCTCCTTGATGCTCTCGGCGACTTCGTCGGCCGTTTTCGCCGGTGCCGTCGGCATGGCTACCTCCTGAAGAATTCGGCCGGGTTTGGATGCAGAAAGTATGCCACCGGCTCCCGCCGGCGCCCAGTGCCGGAAGGCCCCTCGGCGGGCCGGCTGCCTATACTCGCCCCGTGATCGAGGCTGTCCCCGATACCGGCTTCCTGAGCCCCGGCCAGGCTGCGGCGAAGCGCGCCGCGCGCCACGCGACCGGCAGTGGGCGCCTCGGTCGAACCCTGCTCGTCCACGGGCCGGCCGGTGCCGGCAAGGACGCCTTCGTGGGGGACCTCCTGGCGCTTCTGTTCTGCGCCGACCCGGACCCGGAGCGGCGGCCGTGCAACGCGTGCCGCGGCTGTCGCGACGCTCGCTCGCGCGTCCACCAGGACCTCGTCGTCGGCTCGCCCGAGGCGTGGCGCGAGATGCGATCGACCGGCGAGAGCATCGTCGCAGCTGCCCGCCGCTGGCTGCTCGAGGCGGCCGGCGCCCCGGTCGTGGCGGACCGTCGCGTCGTGCTGATCGACCGCGCCGACCGCGCCAACGAGCAGACCCAGAACGCCCTGCTCAAGACGCTCGAGGAGCCGACCGACCGCCACGTCTTCATCCTGGTCGCCGATGAGCCGGCACGGCTGCTGCCCACCATCCGGTCGCGAAGCCAGCCCCTACGGGTCGGGCCGGTGGCACGCGCCGAACTGGTCGCATATCTCATGGACCACCGCCGCTTGCCGGCCGACCAGGCCGATGCGCTGGCGCGGATCGCGAACGGGCTGGCCGGCACGGCGCTGGCCTACGCCGACAACGCCGAGCTCCTCGCCTGGCGGCGGCGGGTGCAGGCGGAGCTGCTCTCCCTGCTCTCCCGGGGCCGAGCCGACCGCTTCGCGTCGGTGCGCGACCTCCTCGACGAAACGACGCGCCTCGGCGTGGCGCCGCCGACGTCGGCCGAGGCGGAGGCCGATGCGCCCCGAACGCCGGCCTCGGTCCAGCGAGAGGCGGCGATGCTGCTGGTCGAGGCGTGGCTTGACCTCACGCGTGACCTGCTGGTGGCCTGTGCCGGGCGGGCCGAGCTGGCACCCAGCCGCGAGCTGGCACCCGCGGTGGCGGACCTGGGCGGGCGCGTCGGTGCCCACGCACTGATCCGCATGGTGGCCCTGCTGGAGCGGATGCACGACGGCCTGCGCGAGAACGCCGCGCCGAAGCTGGCCCTGGAGGCCGCCATGCTGGCCTGGCCGATGCTGCCGCCACCCGCCCGATGAGCGAGGAACGGCTCACGGCACGCGTCACGGGCCGGGTCCAGGGCGTCGGCTTCCGGTGGTGGATCCGGCGCGAGGCCGAGGCCCTCGGCCTGCGTGGCTGGGTCATGAACGCCGATGACGAGCGATCCGTCGAGCTGGTGGCCGAGGGCAGCAGCCAGGCGCTCGACGAGCTGCAGCGGCTGCTCCACCGCGGACCGTCCAGCGCCCGCGTCGAATCGGTCCAGGCGCAGCGGTCCGTGGCCAGCGGCGAGTTCTCCGGCTTCGGCATCGTGCGCGGGTGACATGGATGAACTGGCGCGCGATCGGGTGCGGCACGCTGGCCGCCGCGGTGTTCGTGCTGGTCGGCGTGATCGGCATCTGGCGTGCATCTGCGCCGGCCGAATGCCCGAGCGTCCTTCCGTACCAGCCCGCCTCCTATCGGCCCGTCGGCGAGGCGACCGACGAGCCGCTGCTGACCGGCGTGGACGAGGATCTGGTCCTGAGCGGACGAACCTCGTTCGGCCTGGCGGGCTGGGACGTGTGGATCGAGCCCGACCGCGCGCCGCTGCCGAGCGGTCAGCCGCTGCCCCAGCGCATCGTGCTCGCCTGTGGCGACGGAACCTACCAGGCGTACCAGCGAGGCACTGAGTGACCCGACGACCGATCCTGCTCCTCATCAATCCGGTCGCTGGCGGCAAGCCCGGCTCCGGCCCGGGCCTCCACGACGACCCCGAGCGTCTCACCGCCGAGGCCATCTCCGGCGAGCTGCGTGGCCGCGGCCTCGAGGTCGAGGTCCATGAGCTTGCCGAGGACGACGACGCGGGCCGCCTGGCCCGACAGGCGGCCGACTCCGGTCGCGACGTGGTGACGGCCGGCGGGGACGGGACGGTGAGCCTGGTGGCCGCCGCCCTCATCGGGCATCCGGAGGCGACGCTCGGCATCCTGGCCATGGGCAGCTTCAACAATATGGCGCGTAATTTCGGCGTGCCGGTCACGCTCGACGCGGCGCTCGACGTCATCGGCGCCGGGGAGACGGCCATGGTCGATGCCGGCTGGGTGGAACGGGAGGAGCAGGGCCGCCCCTTCTTCGAGGCTGCCGGCGTCGGCATCGACGCCATCGGCTTCCTGGCGGTCGAACTCGCCGAGAAGCGAGGCCTGTGGCGTGCGGCGCGAGCCCTGTGGCGCGGCATGCGGATGCGTCGCACGCCGATGCGCATCAGGATCGACGGGACCACGTATCGCACGGGCTCGCCGGCGGTCACCGTCAACAACGGTCCGTACCACGGCATGGGCTTCGCGGTCGCCGAGGAGGCGGACCCGACCGACGGAAGGCTCGACGTCATCGTCTATCGCGGCATGAGCCAGTGGGAAGTGCTGCGCCACTTCCTCACCGTCGCGCGGCGTCGACCGCGGCGCGAGCCGCGGATCGCCAGCTACCGGGCGGAGCGCGTCACGATCGAGGGAACGCGTCGCTCGCTGCCGGCGCATGCCGACGGCGTGAGCATCGGCGTCACGCCGGTGACCTTCGAGGTCCGCCCGGCGGCGCTGCGGATCTTCCGCTAGAGGTTGAGGGTCGGCCGGAAGAGACGGTCGTAGGTGGCCAGGGCGTATCGGTCCGTCATCCCGGCGATGTAGTCGGCCGCCTGCACCACCAGCGGCGCCTCGTGCTCACGGTAGGTGGACGGGATCTCGTCGGGATGCTCGACGTGCCACTCCATCAGCTCGCGAATGACGGCGATGGCGCGACGCTGCTGGCGACGCTGCTCGCCGGACTGGTAGACGTGGGCGAACATGAAGTCGCGCAGCTGGTTCATGACCGCCAGCGTGGCGTCGTCCATGCGAACCGCGCCGCTGCGCAGCGACTCGTCGATGACGGCGGTGATCATGGCGCTGATCCAGTCCTTGCCCGGCTCGCCGAAGCGCTCGAGCACGTCGCGCGGGAAGTCGTCGCGCCGCAGGGCGCCGGCCCGCAATGCGTCGAGCGCGTCGTGCGCGAGGTACGCGATCCGATCGGCGAAGCGCACGCAGTACGCCTCGGGCGTGGACGGCGGCGGATGGATCTTCCAGGAGTGGGCCCGGATGCCGTCGCGAACCTCCCACGTCAGGTTCTGGTCCTCCAGCACCTCGAAGATGCGGACCGATTGCGCCGCGTGGTGCCATTCGTCGGGGGCGAAGTACGGGCTGAGCGCCTCCTCCCCGGTGTGGCCGAACGGGGAGTGGCCGACGTCGTGGCCCAGCGCGATCGCCTCGGTGAGCGGCTCGTTCAGGGTCAGGGCCGCGGCCAGCGCCCGGGCGACCTGGGTGACCTGCATGGTGTGGGTCAGCCGGGTGACGAAGTGGTCGCCCTCCGGGTTCAGGAAGACCTGCGTCTTGTGCTTCAGGCGTCGGAACGCCTTGGAGTGGATGATCCGGTCCCGATCGCGCTCGAACGCGGTGCGGAACTCGTCCTGCTCCTCCGGGACGGCGCGCCCCCGGCTGGCCGTCGAGCGGGTGGCGACGGGGCTGAGCGCCGCCTCCTCCGCCTCGCGTGCCAGCCGATCCCGCCGACGGAGGCCCGCCGGCGTGCCGATTTCCTGCATGGACCGATGATGCCCGAACGACTCTGGTACGGTGACGCGCTTTGACCGACACCGCTCTGCCGACCGGGCGCACCGGCCGCCAGCACGCCCTGGCGGTCCTCCAGGCGCTGCTCGTCACCTTCCTGTGGTCGACGTCGTGGATCCTCATCAAGGTCGGGCTCGACGACCTGGACCTGGCGCCATTCTCCTTCGCCGGCCTGCGCTACGGGCTGGCCGCCCTGCTGCTCCTGCCGTTCGCCATCCGCGCCATGCGCGCCCGCGACCCGGGCGGTCCGCTGAGCCCGCGGCTGCTGGGCGGGGTGGCGGTGTACGGCCTGCTGTTCGTGGCCATCGCCCAGGGCGCGCAGTTCGCCGCGCTGTCCGTGCTGCCGGCCACGGCCGTCAGCCTGGTCCTCGCCTCGATTCCGGCCTGGGTCGCGATCATGGCGCTCGTCGGCGGCCGCGAGCGGGCGACGGCGTGGCAGGCGGTCGGCATCGGCATGCTGACCCTGGGAGCCGCCCTCTACTTCGGCCCGTTCGAGGTGGAGCGGGGGGCGGCCTTCGGCTTCGTGGCGGCTGGCGTGTGCGTCGCCGCGGCCGCCAGCTCCTCGCACCTGGGGAGGATCCTGGCCCGTGACGCGATCGCCCGGCTGGGCGGCCCCATCGGCCTGACCTCGATCAGCATGGTCATCGGCGGCGTGGCGCTCCTGGCGGTGGGGATGGCGCTCGAGGGCTGGCCGTCGCTGGACCCGCTGGGCTGGCTGATCGTCGCGTGGCTGGCGGTGGTGAACACCGCCTTCGCCTTCACGCTCTGGAACCACACCCTGCGGACGCTCACCGCCGTGGAGTCGAGCGTGGTGAACAACACGATGACGATCCAGATCGCGGTCCTGGCGATCATCTTCCTGGGCGAGGAGCTGGGGCCGCTGCAGCTGGTGGGGCTGCTGCTGGCGGCGGTCGGGGCGGCGGCCGTCCAGCTGGCGCCGGTGCTCCAGGCGCGCTACCGGCGTTAGCTCGGGCCGGTGGTGACGGCGAGGGTCGGCTCCTCGATCTCCGAGACGCGCTTCGCCCCCGCGCCCTCGATGATCCGCCGCCGGACCCAGCCGGACACGGTGTCGACCGCGATGGTGGCCACCACGACCACCACGATGGCGGTGCCGGCCAGCGGGTAGCGGTGGAAGGTGATGGTCTGCTGCAGGCTGAAGCCGATGCCGCCGGCACCCACGACGCCCAGGATGGCGGCGGCGCGGATGTTGATCTCGAATCGGTACAGCCAGAAGGCGATGATCTCCGGCAGCACCTGCGGCAGCACGCCCCAGCGCTGGATCTGGAGCGAGCTGGCGCCGGCGGCGCGCGCTGCCTCCACCGGGCCGTCGTCGATCCCCTCCACGACCTCGGCGGTGAGCTTGCCGAGTGTGCCCACCGAGTGGAGACCGATGGCGAGCGCCCCGGCAACGGGGCCGAGCCCGGCGATCGGGATCATGATGGCGATGGCCAGCACGATCTCGGGGAAGGCGCGAATGGCGTTGAGGATCTGCCGCATGACGTTCGAGACGAGCCCGCTCGACACGTTCTTCGCGCCGAAGAAGCCGAGCGGCAGCGACAGGATGGCGCCAATGACCGTCCCGACCCACGCGATCTGGAGCGACTCGATCATCCCGTCGATGGCGGTCGGCAGGTACGACCAGTCCGGCCCCTTCTCCAGGAACATCTCGTAGAAGACGAGCGCGATCCCACCAGGCAGCTCGAGGATCCTGCCCGGCTCGATCTCGACCGTGAGCGCCGCCCACGCCACGACGATCGCGGCGCCCAGCAGGGCCAGGTTGCGCTTGGCCTGCGACGGCCGCTGCGGCCGCGACTCGCCGGAGACCCTGGTCACACCAGCCTCCGTCGCAGGGCGATCGAGACGAACTCGATGACGATCACCAGCAGGAAGAGCGCGATGACGATGACCGAGACGTTGCTCCAGTTGAAGAATCGGTACTGGGTGAACAGCAGGTTCCCGATGCCGCCGGCGCCGACGATGCCGAGGACGGTCGAGGCGCGGATGTTCAGCTCGAAGGTGTAGAGCGAGTAGGCGACGTAGTTCGGGAGCACCTGCGGCAGCACGGACCAGCGCACCGTCTGCGTCCGGTTCGCACCACCGGCGCGCGCGGCCTCGATGGGTCCGACGTCGACACCGTCCACCGTCTCGGACAGCAGCTTGGCGACCACGCCGATGTTGAACATCACGAGAGCCGCGATGCCGGCCAATGGCCCGACCCCCGCGGAGGCGACGAAGATGAGCGCGTACAGGATGTCGGGGATCGCCCGCACGACGCTCAGGATCGAACGGCCGATGACGAAGACCGGCGTGTTCGGCGTCGTCACCCGAGACGCGATGAAGGCGACCGGCAGCGCGACGCCGCAGCCGATGACCGAGGCAATGACTGCGATCTGGATCGTCTCGACCAGCGGGTCGAACATCCGCGGCAGGAACTCCCAGTTGGGGCTCAGCAGCTCGCCGAGGATTCCGCCCCCGCGGGTGATGTCCTCGATCAGACCGCCGAGGTCGAGGCCGATGCCGAACTGGTCACTCAACGAGAGCCAGGTGATGATCAGGAAGCCCAGGACGCCGATCGGGACCACCGGCGACGGCCCCGGCCGGGACGGGCGGGCGCTCGGTTGGGCGGCGGCGGTCACAGCGCGGCGGCGGCGGTGGTGCTTGCCTCGCCCATGACGTCATCGGCGGTCAGGGATCGGCCGTAGATGTCGCGGAAGACGTTCTCGTCGGCCTGGGCGCCGGTGCCGTCGTAGACCAGCTCCCCGGCCCGCATGCCGACGATCCGCTCGCCGTAGATCTTCGCCAGGTCGAGGAAGTGGAGGTTCACGATGGTCGTGATGCCGAGCTCACGGTTGATGCGCTGGAGGTCACGCATGACCACGTGGCTGGTGGGCGGGTCGAGGCTGGCCACCGGCTCGTCCGCCAGCAGGATCTTCGGCTCCTGGGCCAGGGCGCGGGCGATCCCGACGCGCTGCTGCTGGCCGCCGGACAGGTTGGCGGCGCGGACGTAGGCCTTCTCCACGATCCCGACCCGCTCCAGGGCGCGCATGGCGATCTCGACGTCGGCCGGGCGGTACATGCCGACCATGCTGCGCAGGGTGCTGGTGTTGTGCAGCCGCCCCATGAGGACGTTGTTGAGCACCGTGGTCCGCTTCACGAGGTTGAAGGTCTGGAAGATCATGCCGATCTTGGAGCGGATCTCGCGCAGCTGCCGGCCCTTCGCGTTCCGCACGCTGGCGCCGTCGATGGTGACGTCGCCGCCGCTGAGGGGCACCAGCCCGTTGATCGCCCGGATGAGGGTCGACTTGCCGGCACCCGAGAGACCGACGATGACCATCATCTGGCCGTCGGGAATCTCCAGGGTGACGTTCTTCAGGGCGTGAACGCCGCCGGGATAGGTGACCGACGCGTTCTCGAACCGGATCATGGGCGGGGCGTCTCAGGCGGGGATGGGGAGATGACGAGCGGGGGCCAAAGCTGGCCCCCGCTCGATCGGTGCTGCCTAGCCCTCGTAGCCGAGCTCGTCGACCGCCTCGCGGACGAGGTCGAGCGCCTCGAGGTTGGGCTCGGTGAACGCGGTGATCTGGTAGATCGAGTCGAGGACCTCGGCCCCCTCCTCGGTCTCGGCATACGCCATCAGCGCGTTCTTGATCTGCTCCTTGAGCTCGTCCGGAAGGCTGCCCGCGACGGCGACGCCGTCGTTCGGGATCTCCGGACCGTACGCGAAGACCACGACCTCGTTTGCGATGTCGCAGTCGGTCGTGGCGACGGTGCGGGCGTCGTCGAAGCTGACGCCGACCTCGGCCTGCCCCTCGCACACGGCGATGACGGAGCCGTCATGGCTTCCCGGGAAGAGCGGCTCGACGTCCGTCTCCGGGTTGATGCCCTGGGTGATCAGGACGGTCGCCGGGAAGATGTAGCCCGACGCCGAGGTCTGCTCCACGAACGAGAACGTGGTGCCCGGCTCGAGGTTCTCGAGCGCCTCGAGGCCGATCGGGCCCTCGGGCGTGTCGCTCATCTCGCGCGCGGTGCCGTTGCAGTTCAGGAAGGTGACGTCCTCGTCGTCGATGGTGCGGGTGTTCTCCTCGACATCGGACACGGTGCAGTACTTGTCCGGGTTGTTCGTGAAGAACTGGGTGTGGTACGTGCCGGAGCCGAAGCGCTCCGACTGCAGGATGACCTCCGCGTCGGCACGGTCGATGGCCTGCAGCAGGCCGTACGGCGGCAGGGCGCCGATGTGCGCCTGGCCGGTCTCCATGGCGGTCACAAGGCCGGTGTAGTCGTTCGAGACGACACCCTCGACCGGGATGCCCAGCTCCTCGCTGAGGTACTCGGCCAGCGGCTCGATGTCCTCAACCAGCTGGCCGGCCTCGCTCGACGGCACGAAGCCGATGACGAGCTCATCGGGCATCTCCGCCGCCTGGCTCTCGGCCGGCTCGCTCTCGGCGGCCTGGCTCTCGCCCGGCTCGCTTTCCTCGGCGGCGCTCGGGCTTCCGCCCGTGCCACCACAGGCCGTGATGACGAGCATCGTCGTCACGAGCACTGCCAGAAGTCGCAGGTACTTCATCTACCTCTCTCCAATGGGCCGCTTCGGTCGTTGGCGGCGATCAATGCTGTCCGCGTGACAGGCTCCCCCTCGCGCGAGCGCGCGCGGCGTCGAGCAGCATTCTAGTCGTCACGGATCAGGGCGGTTCTGGCGCGCCGGACAGGATTCGAACCTGCGACCTTCGGCTCCGGAGGCCGACGCTCTATCCACTGAGCTACCGGCGCGCGGTCCATAGCGTACCGCAGCGGCCGCGACGACGGGCGGGGAGTGCCATGATGAATCGGTGGCACAGATTCGCGACGCGGACCTGCCCGATCCGACGTCGGAGCACGAGACCCGGGGCAACAGCATCCTGCGACCGGTCGTCTTCGGCGCCAACGACGGGCTCGTCTCCAACCTTGCCCTGGTCATGGGTGTCGCCGGCGCCAATCCGGAGCCCGGGATCATCGTGCTTGCCGGCATCGCCGGGCTCCTGGCCGGCGCGTTCAGCATGGGTGTCGGCGAGTACGTCTCGGTCCAGAGCCAGCGCGAGCTGCTCGAGTTCCAGATCGCCTTCCAGCGTCATCAGCTGAGGGAGGTTCCCGACCAGGAGCGGCGCATCCTCGCCGACATCTACCGCAAGCGCGGCTTCTCCGAGGAGGAGGCCGTGCACTTCACCGATCGCATCTTCGAGGACCCCGAGAACGCCGTGCGTCTGCTCATCTTCGAGGAGGTCGGGCTCGACGAACGCTCCATCGGCTCGCCATTCGGCGCCGCCATCGGCTCGTTCCTGTCGTTCACGTTGGGCGCGGCCATCCCGCTGATCCCGTACCTCCTCGGTGAGGGTGGCACCGCATTCGGGCTGAGCCTGGGACTCAGTCTGAGCGCGCTGGCGCTGCTGGGCTATCTCATCAGCCGCATGACCCGCCGCCACCCGATCTTCAGCACGGTGCGCCAGGTGCTGCTCGGAGGCATCGCCGCCGCCGTGACCTTCGCCGTCGGGACGCTGATCGGAACCGGCACCACCGGACTGTGACGGCCCAGAGCCAAGTCCTCGGACAAAGCGAAGGCCCCCGCCGAAGCGGGGGCCTTCATTGCTGCCGGATTCGCTAATCGCAAGGGCATCTTTCACGCACGGTTTCCCGCACTACCCTTACCCAAACCTACCCATGGCCTTGCGACCAGTTGTGAATCGCTGTGCGAACAGCTCCGTCAGGATAGACCATCCGTTCACTCGGGGTCAATGGTTGCACGCGTGAAGATTCCTTTACGCCCCCGGCGACCCACCCGCCTCGCCGGCCGCCGGACTGATCGAAATCGTCTCGATGATGGCCGGATCGAGGGGCACCCCGACCTGCGGATCGTTCACCGGCAGGGCGGCGATGGCGTCCACGACATCGGTGCCCGCGGTCACCGTTCCGAACACGGAGTAGTACGGCGGCAGCGGCAGGTTGGCGAGGGCGACGAAGAACTGGCTGCCGTTCGTGTCCTGCCCACCGATGAGCTCGCCGGCGCGGTCGTACTGGATCG
>DATAKU010000078.1:0-3060 GCA_036261425.1 Candidatus Limnocylindria bacterium
ATGGTCCCGGTCTTGTCGAGCACGACGGTGCGGATCCGCTCCGCCGATTCGAGCGCGGCGCCGTCCCGCACCAGGATGCCGGACTCGGCGCCCTTGCCGGTGCCGACCATGATCGCCGTCGGGGTGGCGAGGCCCATGGCACAGGGGCAGGCGATGATGAGCACCGCGATGGCGCTGGTCAGGGCGAAGGTGAGAGCCGGCGCGGGCCCGAACGCCAACCAGCCGAGGAACGTGAGCGTGGCGATCGCCATCACCACCGGCACGAAGTAGCCGGTCACGCGATCGGCGACGCGCTGGATCGGCGCCTTCGAGCCCTGGGCCTGCTCGACGAGGGTCACGATCTGCGACAGGGTCGTGTCGCGACCGACCCGCTCCGCACGCATGACGAACGCGCCGCTGGTGTTCATGGTGGCGCCGATGACCTGGTCTCCGGCCGTCTTCTCGACGGGCATCGACTCGCCGGTCAGCATCGATTCGTCGACCGCCGAGGCCCCATCGATGAGGGTGCCGTCGACCGGCACCCGGTCGCCCGGACGGACGCGGACGAGGTCGCCGACGACCACCTGGTCGACCGGGATCTCGCGCTCGCCGCCCTCGCGGAGGACGCGCGCGGTCTCCGGACGGAGCTTCAGGAGCGCCTTCACGGCGCCGGCGGCCTGGCCCTTGGCGCGGGCCTCGAGCCAGCGACCGAAGAGGATGAGCCCGATGATGATCGCCGCCGAATCGAAGTACGTCTCGTGGCCAAGGCCCGCGGACATCACCACGTCGGGGAGGAGCGCCACGAACATCGAGTAGCCGTAGGCGGCCAGCGTGCCCATGGCGACCAGGGTGTTCATGTTCAGGTCGCCGTGGCGCAGCCCGCGGGCCGCGGCGACGAGGAAGCGGCGGCCGTAGACGAACTGCACGATGGTGGCTGGAGCGATGAACCAGCGGTTGATGTCGACCATCGGCCAGGGAGCGCCCCCTGGCCAGAACATGATCGCCATCATCACCAGTCCGATGCCGGTCGACGCGATCGCCCCGGTGAGCAGCTGGCGGCGTTCGGCGGCACGCTCCGCCTCGTCGGCGCTGGCTGCCTCCTCGGCCGTGGTGTCGGCCGCGGCCTCCCGGCCGACGTCGTAGCCGGCCGCCTGGATGGTTGCGACGATCCCCGAGCGATCGATGATGGTCGGGTCGAAGCGGACGGTCGCCCGCTCGTTGGCAAGGTTGACGTTGGCCGTGTCGACGCCCTCGGCCTTGCCGAGGAAGCGCTCGATACGATTGACACAGCTCGCGCAGGTCATGCCGACGACGGGGAGCTGGATCTCCTCGATGGGGGTGACGGCGTTGGGGGAGGCGGTTTCGGTTGCCACGACCTTAGGATACTACAGGGGAGTATGCTCCTCCACGGGCGCCGAGGCGCTCGCCCGCCTGGCCCGCAGGCGCTGTATCGGTGCACGATAGGCCGCTCAGTGAGCGGTTCGCACAGCCTCATCGGCTCGATTCCACGGAATCCGTAGCGTTGGTCCGGATCGGGCACGCTGGTTGCATCGGTGAGCCGCATCATGACCAGGCGGATGAGCATCGTCGATGATGAGGTGGCCTCGCCGGCGGGACGTGGGCCGTCCCGGCGGAATCGGCCGCTGCTCTACGTCGTCGATGACGACGAGGCGACGCGGGAGCTGCTGTGCGCCGTGGCCGAGGACGCGGGCTGGGAGGCGCTCGGGTTTTCCCGCCTGGCTCCGCTGCGCGATGCTCTGAGCGCGCGAAGCCCCACGCTGCTCATCCTGGACGACGACCTGCCCGACGGTCGCGGCGGCGACCTGGCGCGCGAGCTGCGCGCGGATCCCGGTATGCGGAACGTGCCGCTCCTCGTCTGCACCGGCGCGCAGCCGATGCGGGTGGCCGAGATCGGCGCGTGGGCGCCGGTGGTCGCCAAGCCGTTCGACCTGGAGCAGATCGATCGATTCCTCACCTCGACCGCACATCGGGCCGCGGACGAGCGCAGCGAGCGCTCCATCGGTCAAGCCGGGTAGGCTGAGCGCGTGCGCGCGCTCCTGCTGACGAACGAGTTCCCCCCGGAGATCTACGGCGGCGCCGGCGTCCACGTGGGCGAGCTGAGTCGGCATCTTCGCGAGCTGATCGAACTCGACGTCCGCACCTTCGGCACGCGGGACGACCAGGGCCAGGGCTGGCGCGTGCGAGGCTATCCGGTCGCCCACGACCTGGCCGTTGCGCCGGAGCGGTTGCGGCCCATGCTGGCCGCCCTGTCGCGCGACCTGTCCATGGTGGCCGACCCGGTCGATGCCGACGTCGTGCATGCCCACACCTGGTACACGCACCTGGCCGGAGTCCTGGCCCGGCTGGCGTACGGCATCCCGCTCGTCGTCACGGTGCACTCGCTCGAGCCGTTGCGGCCGTGGAAGCGCGAGCAGCTTGGCGGTGGGTACGACGTGAGCACCTGGATCGAGCGAACGGCGCTGGAGTCGGCCGACGCGGTGATCGCGGTGTCGCGAGAGACGCGCCAGGACGTGCTGCGCCTGTTCGACGTGCGTCCGGATCGGGTCCACGTCATTCACAACGGCATCGACTCGGAGTTCTACCGCCCCGATCCCGGCACCCATGCGCTGCAGCGCCACGGCGTCGATCCATCGGTCCCGTACGTCCTCTTCGTCGGGCGCATCACGCGCCAGAAGGGGATCGTCCACCTGGTGCGCGCCATCCGCCACCTGGATCCGGGCATCGGGGTGGTCCTCTGTGCGGGTCAGCCGGATACCGAGGAGATCGGGCGCGAGATGACCGAGGGCGTGCGGACCGCGCAGGCGGAGCGGCCGAACGTGGTGTGGATCGGCGAGATGGTCTCGCGCGAGGAGGTGCGCCAGCTGTACACCCACGCGGCGGTCTTCTGCTGTCCATCGGTCTACGAGCCGTTCGGGATCATCAACCTGGAGGCGGCGGCCTGCGAGACCCCGGTCGTGGCCTCGGCGGTGGGGGGCATCCCCGAGGTCGTGGTCGACGGGGAGACCGGGCTGCTCGTGCCCGTGCAGCTGCGGCTCGACGACCCGATGCGGCCGGTCGACC